>JBMOJG010000402.1:0-3825 GCA_049316925.1 Alsobacter sp.
CATCGCGGATCCGGACCGGCCGGTGCTGCTCGTCACCGGGGATGGCGGGTTCATGTTGGGAGGCCTCACCGAGTTCAACACGGCCGTCCGGCACGGATGCGACCTGATCGTCGTGGTGTGCAACGATGCGAGCTACGGGGCCGAGCATATCCAGTATCGCCGGAGGGAGCTTGACCCCTCGCTGTCGCTCTTCGCCTGGCCCGACTTCGCACCGGTTGCCGACGCGCTCGGCGGCAAGGGCGTGACCGTGCGCAACCACGGCGACATGGACGCGGTAGCAAGAGCCATCGCCACGCGCGACCGGCCCCTGCTCATCGATATCAAGCTGGATCCCGACCAGGTGCCACAGCTGCAGCTGTAGGAGGGCCGTGAACGGAACCGCGATCCTGAGTGGCATTTTGCGGCGGTCGGTCCCTGGCCTTGATGGGTCGGTCGCGACGCCTTCCACGGCAAGGTCACCGCCCCTGCCGGGATATCCAGACCTGCCCCGGCACCGTGGTGAACGGCCAGACTTTTCAGTTGCCTGCCGCGCGGATCGCAATGTCCCGATAGGTGCTGACATGACGGTCCATCCGCTTGAAGGCGGCCGCCTCGTCCTGGTCGGCGATGGCCTTCAGGATCACCGTGTGCGCCTTGATGGCCTCGACCCGACGCTCCGGGGTGGTCACGTGTTGGTAGTCGCTCGCATCCTTGATGGCGGTCGAGACTGCCTCCATCAGGGCCATCAGTGGTTCATTGCCGCTGGCTCGGGCAATGGCGAGGTGCCACTCCAGATTGACGTTCTTGTAGACGGACACGTCGTCGCAGGAGGCGATGAACCGTTCGTGCAGGGCTGTCATCTCGTCAAGCTGCGCCGGGGTGCGGCGGCGGGCAGCGAGACGCGCCAGCGTCGGCTCGACGGCGACCCGGCATTCCAGCAGCGATTCGAGGCGGATGCCATGGGTCCGCAGGAACAGCTCGACGGAGCGAGCGACCGATTCACGGCCGGGGAGCGTCACCATCGAGCCCCCGGTCCGGCCCACCTTGGTGGTGATCAGCCCGTCTGATTCCAGCACCCGCAGCGCATCGCGCACAGATGTCCGGCTGAGGCCGGATTCAGCCACCAGCTCGCGCTCGGTGGGCAGGAAATCGCCTGGCGTGAACTGGCCGTTGACGATGAGGTCGCGCAGGCGCGACGCCAGGATGTCGGACGCCTTGGGGACGATCACGGGAGCGATCAGGGAGCCCGATGCCATCTTCGTCCCTCTCGGTCGCTGACCGCCCATCGTGGCCTCATCCGACATGGCGGTCCTTCTGGTCCGGTGCGTGGAGTGAACCTGTCGTATCACTGGCCCGCACTTTCGGTGCGGCGTCGCAGCCGACCGGCTGGGCCCGGACGATTCGCCAAGAATCGATCATAGGCGCGCTGACCGCCATGTTGAAAACCGGGGTGGCGGGCGTCTGCATGCAGGCTCTCAGGCGATCTGGTCTTGCGCGGACCCAAGGGTGCTGCGGCGTTCCTCGGTCCGATCGCGGTCGACATGGTAGACAGGCCGATCGAGGATCGTCCGCACGACGGCTGAGACGACACCGTGGACCGCTTCGGCCGTCGCCGGGTCGACCACTCCGCCATTCAGATCGGCCTCGACCAGCGCCGGGTCCCTTTCGAGCGGGTCGCCGAAGCCGCCGCCACCCGGCGACGCCAGGTGGAAGGCATCACCCGGGCCAAACGGCAGCTTTTCGGCCTTGCTCCGCATCGGAGGGATCCACATGTGCCCGCCTGTCTCGATCTGCACGCTGTTGGGTGCGGCGGGTCCGCCGCCCTGAACCCCGAACGGCGCGTGGTCGACGCGGTCCCCAAGGATCGACACCAGCGTGTCGGAGAGGGTCTCGATGCCGTAGCGCGTGCCGCAGCCGCCGCGATGCCGCCCGGTGCCGCCCGATCCCTCGCGGATCCCGAAATAGCGAAAGCGAACCGGATAGCGGTGCTCGGACATCTCCACCGACATGAACTTGGCCATCGAACCGGGCGGCGTGCCGTTGACGAGCCCGTCGGACGCCGCGCTGGCGCCGTACCCACCCGGATACGGATAGACGGCGACAAAGTACTGGCCTGTCTGCGGGTGGCGCCCCGAGACGGTGGCGACGCCCGTCGTGCCGAAGGGGGCGGCCGGTGTCTGCGCCGGGATCGCCTGCGCCAGCGCGCCGAACACCACGTCGACGACGCGCTGCGTCACGTCGGTGGTGCCGCCGACGGCCGACGGATAGGCCGCCGACAGGATGCAGCCCTTCGGGATCGTGAACTGCGTCGGCCGGAACGCGCCGCCATTGACCGGCACGTCGGGGAAGATGTGCTTCAGCGCCACGAAGCACAGCGAGCGCGTCGTCGCGTCCGAAATGTTCATCGGGCCGCGCGACGCCGGCGATGTTCCGGTGAAATCGAACTGCAGCTCGGATCCCGAGACGGTGATGGCGAGCGCCACCGTGAGACGCATGTCGTCGACGCCGTCATTGTCGAAGTAATCCTCGATCCGGTAGGTGCCGTCGGGGATCTCGGCAATGTAGGAGCGCATCTCGGCTTCCGAGCGCCGCAGCATCTCGTCGATGCACGCGCGCAGCGTGCCGACGCCATAGCGCGCGATCAGCGAGTCGAGGCCACGCCGGCCGACGGCGAACACATTGGTCATCGCCGCCAGATCGCCCAGGAGCTGCTGCGGCAGCCGGACATTGGCGGTGATCATCGCCACCAGCGCGTCGTTACGCTTGCCGTTCTCGTAGAGGCGCAGCGGCGGGATGATGATGCCTTCCTGATGAATCTCGCGGGCGGTGGGCACCCAGCCGCCCGGCGCGCTGCCGCCCATGTCCATCCAGTGGCCGGTGTTGGCGAACAGCGCGAACAGCGTGCCGTCGACGAAATAGGGCGACACCAGCACGACGTCGTTGAGATGCGTGCCGCTCAGATAGGGATCGTTGCAGATCCAGATATCGCCCTCGCGAAAGCCGCCGGCCTCGTTGGCGATCGGGATCAGCCGCTGCACGGTGAACTGCATGTTGGCGAGAAACATCGGCAGCCCGTAGCCGCCCTGTGCGATGGTTTCGCCGGTGGCCGGGTCGTACAGCCCGTGCGCGCAGTCATTGGTCTCCGAGATGATCGGCGACAGCGCGGCGCGGATGAGATGCAGGTCCATCTCGTCGGCGATCTGTTCCAGGGCACCGCGGACGACGGCGAGGGTGACGGGGTCCATCAGGCCACCTCGATCAGGATGTTTGAGTGACCATCGACCCGCGCCGTCATGCCGGGCTCGATGACGCTGGTCGTGTCCGGTTGCTCGACGATGGCCGGACCATCGAAGCGCATGCCCGGCAGCAGGTCGGCCCGGTCATAGATCGGCGTGTCGATCCAGCGGCCGAAATGCACCGGGCGGAGGGCGCGCGGTACGGGTATGGCGCCATCGGCCGCCGCTGCCGGGACGGACATCACCGGCTTGCGGCGGACGCCGAGTACGGCAGTCTTCAGACTGACGATGACAACCGGCACGGTGCCGAGCGTGTTGCCATACTCCTTGCGGTAGACGGTCTCGAACGCTGCAACCAACTTGGGGCCGGTCCAGGACGGTTCGATCGGAACGCGCAGCGTGTGAATCTGGCCCTGATACGACATCTCGGCAGCATGCGAGACCTCGATCGCCTCGAGTTCGGTGCCACTGGCCTGCATCCGCGCCTCGCCGTCGCGGCGCTGTCCGGCGAGGATATCCCGCACAAGCCCCTCGGGCTGCCCGAGGACCGGTCGCTCGACCGTGCGCGACAGGTCGTAGCGGATGTCGGCGACGGCACATCCCAGCGCGC
>JBMOJG010000403.1:0-3818 GCA_049316925.1 Alsobacter sp.
CAAGGCGCCGCCCGAGGTGCCGCGGGGGCTTTACATCTGGGGTGCGGTCGGTCGCGGCAAGACGATGCTGATGGACCTGTTCTGCGAGGCGGCGCCCGTTGCGGCCCGGCGCAGGGCGCATTTCCTGTCCTTCATGGCCGATGTGCACGACCGCATCCACGTCTTCCGCCAGAAGGTGAAGCGCGGCGAGGTGAAGGACACCGATCCGATCCCGGCGGTCGCCGATGCGCTGGCGGCCGAGGCAACGTTGCTGTGTTTCGACGAGTTCACCGTCAGCGACATTGCCGACGCGATGATCCTGGGGCGGCTGTTCACGGCCTTGTTCGCCAGGGGCGTTACCGTGGTGGCAACATCCAACGTCGAACCCGACCGGCTCTACGAGGGCGGGCTGAACCGCGCCCTGTTCCTGCCGTTCATCGCGCTGCTGCAGCAGCGCATGGAGGTGGTCCGGCTCGATGCTCGCACAGACTACCGGTTGGAGAAGCTCGGCCAGGCACCGGTCTGGCACGTACCGGCCGACGCGGCTGCCCGGACGGCGCTCGACGAGGCGTTCCGACGCCTCACGATTGGCGCGCGAGCCACCAGCCTGACGCTGCCGGTGAAGGGCCGTGCCGTGCCCGTACCGCTCGCCGCCCTCAACGTCGCCCGGTTCGGGTTCGCCGACCTGTGCGAGCAGCCTCTGGGCGGATCCGACTACCTGGCGGTGGCGGCGCGGTTCCACACCGTCCTGATCGACGACATCCCGGTGCTGGGGCCGGAGGACCGCAATGCCGCCAAGCGGTTCATCACGCTGATCGACGCGCTCTATGACAACGGCGTCAAGCTCGTGGCATCGGCAGCGACGGAGCCCGACGGGCTGTACACGGCGACAGACGGCCGCGAGGCCTTCGAGTTCGCCCGGACAGTGTCACGGCTCATCGAGATGCGGTCGGAAACCTATCTGGGCGGCCCGCACGGGCGGCGGGACTCGAAGGCGTCGGGCGACATGACCGGTCTCGTCGAGACCTGATCAGGGGGTGACGGACCATGTCGCCAGCATGGCGGTCACCACCGCGGCCATGACCAGGGTTGCCGTCCATCCGCCAATGCGCAGCAGCGGCCCGGCGACCACCTCGCCCATGACGGCCCGGCTCGACACCAGCGTCATCATCACCACCATGACGGGCACAGCCACGACGCCATTGATCACGGCCGCCCAGAACAGCAGCCGGATCGGGTCAATCGGCGACAAAGCGAGGATCGCACCCAGCACCGTGGCGCCCGCAATGATTGCGTAGAACCCCTTTGCTTCCTTGGGTTTCAGCGCCAGCGAACCGCGCCAGCCGAACGCCTCGGCCACCGCATAGGCGGCCGACCCCGCCAGCACGGGGACGGCCAGAAGTCCCGTCCCGACAATGCCGGTGGCAAACAGCAGGAACGCGAACTCGCCGGCCAGGGGCCTCAGCGCCTCGGCCGCCTGGGCCGAGGTCTCGATGCTGGTGATGCCACTGGCATTCAGCGTCGCGGCGGTGGTCAGCATGATGCAGGCCGCAATGGCGATCGAGAAGCCCATGCCGACGGACGTATCGATGCCTATTCGCCGCAGGGTCGGGCGGGTTCCACGGCGCATGACATTCAGCGGGTGGGGATGGCGGGTCATGTGCATGTCCTCCACTTCCTCGGCTGCCTGCCAGAAAAACACATAAGGGCTGATCGTGGTGCCGAAGACGGCCACCACCATCACGATCGTCCTGGTGTCGAACGACAGCCGGGGCACGAGTGCGTCCACGATGGCCGTTTGCCACGGGATCGTGACGGTCATGACGGTCCCCACATAGACGAAGAGAACCAGCGTCAGAAGCTTCAGAACCGTGGCGTAGCGGCGGTATGGAACGAGGATCTCGACGGTGACGCACACGAGGCCGAACAGCACCGCATAGAGGGCCGCATGCCCGCCGATGACAAGGCGCAGGGCCGCGCCCATGGCGGCGAGATCGGCCGCAATGTTGATCGTGTTGGCAGCCAGGAGCAGGAACACGATCCAGACCGTGACCCAGCGCGGAAACACCGTATGGAGGTTGGCAATGATCCCGTGTCCGGTGGCGCGGCCGATCCGTGCCGAAACGATCTGGATCGCAACCATGAACGGGTAGGTGAATACGACCGTCCAGAGCATGCCGTAGCCGAACTGCGCTCCTGCCTGCGAATAGGTCGCAATTCCCGACGGGTCGTCATCAGCGGCGCCGGCGACGAGCCCCGGACCAAGAAGATTAAGGATCGTGCTGTGTCGGGGGTGGACGGGAGGATTGGCCACGGCATGGGCTCCGGCGGCTGAGAACCAGCGTTAGGCCTGGCGGCGGTCCACGTCAAACAGATCCGGCTTCACGCCGGTAACCGCTATCGTTAGGCTGAGTGCCGGGATTTGGACGCACCGTGCCCACCGAGACCTCGCCCCCTGCCACCGATGCCCGCATCCTTGCCATCGCTGCCGATCACGTGCGGCGGCACGGGTTCGGGCGCACCACAGTGGTCAGCGTCGCCGAAGCGGCGGGGATGACCCACGCCAACATCTACCGGTATTTTCCATCCAAACTCGCGCTCGGCGATGCGGTGACGGCCGAGTGGCTGAAGCCCATCGAGCTGATGCTGGCGACCGTGGCGGATGCGCCGGACCCTGCCGATGACAAGCTCGAGCGCATGATTCTGGCGCTGGCGGGGGCGCAGCGCGACAAGCTCGAGGCGGATCCGTTCCTGTTCGATCTTTTTGCCGCTGCCCATGAGGCATCGCGCGGGGTGGCGCGCAAGCATCGCGCCCGCGTGCGGGGCCTGCTCGACCGTGTCATCGAGGAGGGGCTTGGGTCCGGCATCTTCACGATCCGCCGGCGTGAGCGTGCCGCGGCGCTGGTGCAGGATGCCATGTTCCGATTCATGACGCCCGGCGCCATCCGGGCCGACCGGGACATTCCACGCCGGGTCCTGGACGACCGGCTGGCGGCTGTCACGGCGATGTTGATCCGGTCGTTGAAGGTCGGAACAGTCTGACTGGGTTGGCCTGAGGCGCCAGAAATCTGTTACAAATAACAAAAATTGTCATTTGTAATTGTATTGAAGGCATGTCTGCGTAGCAGTACCCTTCGCCACGCGTGACATTTTTCTTTCATTGTTTCAAGGTTTTATCATGGCTCTTGTATAATTTCGCGGACGCCGCGCGCGCCTGACGACCGTCGCATCTTCGTCTTTGGCGCGACTTGCCGTTGCCATACGGCAGGGCTAAGGGGTTCGCGTCCCGGGCGGACCGGTTCGTCCGTCACGGGGTCCCGTCCCAGTTGCAAGGAACCCTCGACCCATGGCGCGCAAGAAGATCGCTCTGATCGGCGCCGGTCAGATCGGCGGCACACTCGCCCATCTCGCCGGACTCAAGGAACTCGGTGACATCGTCCTGTTCGACATCGCCGAGGGCGTGCCGCAGGGCAAGGGTCTCGACATTGCCGAATCCTCCCCGGTCGACGGCTTCGACGCCGGCTTCAAGGGAGCGAACTCCTACGAGGACATTGCCGGGGCCGACGTGGTGATCGTCACCGCCGGCGTGCCGCGCAAGCCCGGCATGAGCCGCGACGACCTGCTCGGCATCAACCTCAAGGTGATGGAAGCGGTCGGCGCAGGCCTGAAGCAGTACGCTCCCAACGCCTTCGTGATCTGCATCACCAATCCGCTCGACGCGATGGTGTGGGCGCTGCAGAAGGCCTCCGGCTTGCCACACCACATGGTCGTGGGCATGGCGGGCGTGCTCGATTCGGCCCGCTTCCGCTATTTCCTGGCTGAGGCCACCGGCGTTTCGG
>JBMOJG010000404.1:0-3810 GCA_049316925.1 Alsobacter sp.
CTCCTTGGCCTGCGCCAGCGCTCCGCGCGAGATGAACGGCATTGCCAGCGCTGATCCGACGACTGCGCGGCGGGTCAGTCCAAATGTCTGTCTCGGCTTCATGGTGGTGCTCCCCTTGGAATGTGGCAACGGTGCATGCGTTCGGCTGCTGAAGGCCGGCTCGTCAGTATCGGTCAGGACCCTATGGCGGGGTTCCCAGCTGCCGCACAGGACCGCCGGCGGCGAACGAACGGATCTGGTCGACGACCTGACCATAGAACAGACGGCACTGGTCCTGGGTAATGTAGCCGATGTGGGGGGTCAGGATGACCTCGTCGAAGCTCCGCAGCGGGTGATCCGCCGGCATGGGCTCAACATCGAAGACATCCAGGGCCGCGCCGGCGATGCGGCGCTCGCGCAGCGCCTCAATGAGGGCCGCTTCGTCGACGATGGGGCCGCGCGACGTGTTCACCAGGTAGGCGGTCGGTTTCATCAGAGCAAACGCCGCGCGGTCGATCGACCCACGGCTGCGGTCGCTGAGCACGACGTGGATGGAGACGAAGTCGGATGTCGACAGAAGCTCGTGCCGCTCCACCGGCCGCACACCCGCCAAGGCGCAGCGTTCGGCGGACAAATTGGGGCTCCAGGCGACCACATCCATGCCGAACGCCGTCGCGAGCGTTGCAACCTTGGTACCCACCTGACCCAGGCCGACAAGGCCAAGCCGGGCTCCAGCCAGGGACGAGCCCACGCCGGTCTGCCAACGCCCGGCACGAATGCCGCGATCCTCCAAGACAATGCGGCGGGCGAGGCCCACGATCAGGCCCATACACAGCTCGGGCGTCACGTCCTGGCGCGCGTCGGTGCACCCCACGGGGATTCCACGCTCCGCCGCGGCGGCAAGGTCCACCGACCAATTGACGGGGCCGGTCGCAATGATCAGCCGCAGGCGAGGCAGCGCCTCGATCAGCGCACGGCGGAACGGTGTGCGCTCGCGTTCCAGAACGACGACGTCGAAAGGGGCGAGCCGGGTCACCAGCGAGAGGTGGTCATCGACGTGGTCGGCGAAAAAGGTCACGTGTGCAACCGACGACAGGCTCTCCCACGGCGCGCTCTCACGAGCGGCCCCGTTGTAGTCGTCTAGGACAGCGATCTGGAGTCGATCCATCGATTGGGCTCTCGCCTCATGCGACCACTCGGATCGTCAACAGTCAACAGCAAAGCTTCTTCACCCGGGATGGAGGTGCCGCGACCATCCAGCGGCGTCGCGGTGAAGGGCAGGTGGGGCGGATGTGTGACATCGCGCTCCCTCTCGGCCCCGCGCCTGCTGGCCATACGCAGCACAAGCCCGGGCCTGGCGCTCTGCCGAGGTACGATTGGGACCGGTTCGCCAGCACACTGGCGGCGTCGGTCTACAACGACGGCCTGCTGCCGGCATCCTGATGAAGGTCCGCCGACCTTCGCGCGGCTGATGGCAAAGGCCGGGCGGCGCTTGCTGCGCAGCGTGCAGAGGCCGTAGCGTAGGGAGTGCAATGAGCGTTCCATCGCCCTCCATCCGCCCTGCCGGCCGAACCCTCGTGTCGGGCCGCTGGGTTGTCGGACACCGCCACAATCGCCACGTGCTGATCCCGAATGGCGAGGTGGTGTTCGAGGGCAACCGGATCATCTTCGTCGGTCGCAACTTCGGAGGCGAGCTCGCGCGGCGGATCAGCCATCCCGGCGGGCTGGTGTGCCCCGGCTTTATCGACCTCGATGCCGTGTCGGACCTCGACACCGGCATCTTGGCGCTCGACAACACGCCCGCCTGGAAAAAGGGCCGCGTCTGGCCGACGACCTACATGGCCCGGGGGCCATACGAGATGTACGCGCCCGAGGAGCTTGCGTTCCAGAAGCGCTACGCCTTCGCCCAGCTGTTGCGCAACGGCATCACGACGGCGCTGCCCATTGCCTCGCTGTTCTACCGACGCTGGGCCGAGACGGCAGAGGAGTTCTCAGCCGCAGCGGACGCGGCCGCTGCTCTGGGCCTGCGCGTCTATCTCGGCCCCGCCTACCGTAGCGGCCATACCTGCGTCGACGAGACCGGTACGGTGTCGCTCGCCTTCGACGAGGAAAAGGGCGCCACGGGCCTGGAGGACGCGGTGCGCTTCTGCCGTGATGTCGAGGGGCGCCACGGCGGCCTGGTGCGCACCATGCTGTCGCCGGACCGCATCGAGAGTTGCACACCCGAACTGCTGCGCCGCACGGCGGCCGCCGGTCGGGACCTCGGCGTGCCGGTGAGGCTGCATTGCCACCAGTCCGACTTCGAGGTGAATGAAGTGATGCGCCGGCACGGCCTTTCGCCGGCCGCTTGGCTCGCGACGCTCGACTTCCTGAACGAGCGCGCGCTGCTCCCGCATGCGACGCATTTTCCACAGCTCGGGGACGGCACGACGCGCGAGGGTGACCTGGCGCTGATCCGAGACGCAGGCGCGACCGTGGTGTCTTGCCCGGTCGTGATGGCGCGCCACGGCGCGGCGCTGGATTCCCTGTCGCGCTGCCGGGCGATGGGTCTGCGCGTCGGACTCGGCACCGACACCTGGCCGCCCGACATGATCCTCAACATGCAGGTGGGCCTGATGCTGTCGCGGATCATGGACCGCTCGCCCGACAGCGCGCGCTCGGCTGACCTGTTCGACGCCGCGACCCGGATCGGCGCCGACGCACTGGGACGGTCGGACCTCGGTCGCCTTCAACCGAGCGCCAAGGCAGACATCGTCGTCATCGACCTTGGCCACGACCGGATCGGCCCGGCCATCGACCCGATCCAGACCCTGATGGTGGCGGGCTCGGGCCGCGACGTCCGCACCGTGGTCGTCGACGGCAGGTTGGTCGTCGAGGACGGCATACTGGCAGGCTTCGACGCACCGGCGGAGCACCGCAGAGCGCAGGCGCAGTTTGACGGGATGGTCGAAAAGTATCCCGACAGGACGTTCGGTCACCCGGACCTCGCCGACATCTTCCCGCCGACCTACCCCCTGGACGAAGCGCCGTGATCGCACCTGACACCCTGCTCGTGAACGCTGTCATCGTCCCCATGGACGGCACCCGGCAGATCATTGATCGCGGCCATGTGCTGGTCCGCGAGGGGCGAATTGCCGCGATTGGCGACAATCTCCCTTCATCGGCTCCTGACGGGTGCCAGACCATCGACCTCGATGGCGCAATCCTCATCCCCGGACTGATCGATCTCCACCTTCATGCCGGGCACGGCCTGACCAAGGGGCTTGGCGGATCGGCGTCCGCCTGGATGGCGACGGTGGGCGACATCTACGCCCGTTACTCGGACGCGGCCTTCTGGGGCGCGGACGCTGCGCTGCAGGCGCTGGAGCGGTTGCGCGGCGGCGTGACCACGGCCGTTCCGTTCTTCGGCGGTGGCGACAACGTGATGCGCAGCCACGACCCGGCGTGCGCCGAAGCGCATCTGGCCGAGATCGAGCGAGCGGGCCTCCGGGAGGTGCTGGTGCTCGGCATGGACCGTCCGCCTTTCCCGCGTGCCTTCCGCGATTGGAATGGTGGGCGGCCCGAGGCCAGATCTGTCAGCCTCGCGGACCAGATTGCCGGGGCGGAGGAGACCATCCGCAAATGGTCCGGCGCAGCGGACGGGCGGATCGCGCTCGCGGTCTCGGCGCCCGTGGGCGGCCAGGCCGCCTTCGAAGCAGCCGATGCCACGGCGCGGCGCGAGATTGCGCAGGGCGTGAACGAGGCGTGGGCGCTGTCGCGCAGGCACGGGTTGCGTTTTGTGCAGGACGGGCACCGGGACGGGACGATCGCCTTCATGGCCGATGCCTTCGG
>JBMOJG010000405.1:0-3806 GCA_049316925.1 Alsobacter sp.
CACCATCTGCTCTGAGCCGATGCGTGCGTGAGGACCGCCATGCTGAAGCGCCTTTTTGCCCGCCGCACCGCAGAGCGTGCCGCCGAGGAGCGCAGTCGGCGCGACGCGCTCGCCCGCCGCGACCTGGCCCGCGATGGTGACCGGCTGGTTCTCGGGCACGAGGCGACCGGCCGGGCCGCGCTCCACGGCGTGTCACCGGTGATTCACTTCGATGATTTCGTTTTCTGGGCCACCCATGACTGGTTCAAGGGCGATCTCGTCACGGCCGCCGATCATTACTTCGACAGCGGCCACACCAGCGCGCGCCGTCTCGCAAGCCTGTGGAATCTGCGCCATCACGCCGACCGGCTGGAAGCGCCCGTGCCGGGACCACTGCGGATCCTGGACTTCGCCAGCGGCTATGGCTGCGTCACCCGCCATCTCGGGAGCTGGTTCCCGGATGCCGCACGCTCGGCGAGCGACATTCACCCGGCAGCCTGCAGCTTCGTGGCAGGCGAGTTCGGTACACACTCGCATCTGTCAGCGGCGCGCCCGGAGGCCTTCACGCTCGAATCGCAGTTCGACCTCGTGTTCGCCCTGTCGTTCTTCTCGCATCTGCCGGAAGACCGATTCGGCCCGTGGCTCGCCAGGCTCGCCGCTCTCGTTGCACCTGGCGGTCTGCTCGTCTTTACCACCCACGGGGCGACGAGCCGCCGCCTGCAGATGCCGGACCTGCCGCTGAACCGCCGCGGCTATGGCGCCCGGGTCCAGAGCGAGCAGCTCGATCTGTCCCTGGACGACTACATCCAGGCCGTGACGCTGCCGCGATTCGTGCTGGCCGAGATCGGCAAGGTCCCCGGCATGGAACTGGTCGGGTTCCTTGAAGGCTGGTGGTGGCTCAACCAGGACTGCTTCGTCCTGCAGCGGTGCACCTGACCCCGAAGGGCAGGGGAGGTCCCCGCGTCACAACCTGTCACGGCACGCTACCGCCGCGCCTGACACAGCAAGTCCGCGCTCTGAAAGCAAAAAGCCCGGCCTTTCGGCCGGGCTTTTCGTTGCCGCGCGAGGCGGCAGACGCGTCAGATGACGATCAGTACTTGGCGACGACCGACGAGCCGCCCGTGTTAAACTTGTAGTTGATGCCGGCGCGCACGAGGCCGCCGCCGTTGCTGCTTGTCGACACAGCCGTGTAGGTGCCAGCCGGAAGCACGCCGCCCGCATGGCTGTAGCTGCGCGAGCTGCTGCCCGTGCTGTTGGCCACGTACAGGCCCTCGATCTTGGCCGTCCAGTTCTGAGTGAACGCGTATTCGAGACCCGCACCGATCGTCCAGCCGACGTTGCTGGTGGTGTTGCCGGTGATCGGGTTCGAGTTCAGGCCACCATACGCCAGTCCGCCCGTCAGGTAGATGAGCGTGCGGTCGAAGGTGTAGCCAACCCGGCCGCGCAGCGTGCCGAGGTAGCCACCGTCACCGCCGCCGGTGTTGCCCCACCAGGTGTACTGGCCCCAGGAGGCGCGCTTGTTGGTGGAGACGTACTGGATATCCGTCTCGACGCCGAACACCCACGCGCCCGTCTGGTAGTTGTAGCCGATCTGGCCGCCACCGACGAACTGGCCGTTGTTGCCGACGCCAATCACGCCGCCGGATGCAGCCGTCGGACCGGTGATGATGATGCTGCGGCTGGAACCCCAGCCCGCGCCGGCGTTCAGGCCCACATAGAAGCCCGTCCAGGTGAACACGGGCTTGTAGACCGGAGCGATGGGGGCATCCTTGCGCGACGGCAGGTCTGCCGCAACAGCGATACCCATGGAGCCGATGAGGGCTGTCGTGGACAGAATGAACTTCTTCATGGCAGTAGACCTTCGCGTTTGACACTCGGAAATCGATAGACCGATTGATAATAGCGTCTTGGAAAAAAGTCCGTGGCAGTTTGGCAACACGGCGGATTTTTGGCTCAAATTGTGTTTTCTCCGTTAGAGCATCATCCCGCCAAGTGGACACCGGTTGGTGGACAAAGATCATGCTGAAACAAAAAGCTAGAGCGGACGGCCTGATGCAGTCAGGTCGGAAGCCGCTCTAGACCTGACATGGAAAGCAGCGCTCGGCACCGTTGCCACCTGCGAAAGCCACACCACGGCCCGAAAGCAAAAAGCCCGGCCTTTCGGCCGGGCTTTTCGTTACCGCGCGAGGCGGCAGAAGCGTCAGGTGACGATCAGTACTTGGCGACGACCGACGAGCCTCCGAAGTCGAACTTGTAGTTGATGCCGGCGCGCACGATGCTGCCCTTGTTGGTGAAGGACGCGCCTGTCGCGAGACCGGCGCCAGCGGCGAAGTTCGGCGTGCCGAGGTGCGAGGAGCTGCCGAGGTCGTAGTAAAGGTACTCGAGCTTGGCGGTGATGTTGCGGGTGAAGCCGTATTCGGCGCCGGCGCCGACGGTCCAGCCGACCTTGGTGGAGCTGCTGGAGCCGTAGAAGCCCAGCGGGTTGGCAATGTTGGCCGCAAACACAGAGCTGTTGCTGACGTCACCATAGGCGAGACCGCCGGTGAGGTAGAGCATCAGGTTCGGCATGGCGGCATAGCCGAGGCGGGCACGGACGGTGCCAAGATAGTTCAGCTCGCTGCGCAGCGAGGCCAGCGTCGACACGCCCAGGATGCTGTAGACGGCGCTGGCGGCCTTCTTGCCATCGACGTAGTTGATGTCGGCCTCGAGGCCGAGCACGAAGTTACCCGTCTGCCAGTTGTAGCCGATCTGGCCGCCGCCGGTGAAACCGTCGACCTTGGTGTTGTAGAAGCCGAAGGGCGCAAGGCCGGCCGGGAGACCGCCAAAGCCGCCGGTCGCCGGGTAGTAGGACGACGAGCCGCCCTGGCCGAAGGCGTAGCCGGCGTTCAGGCCGATGTAAAAACCGGTCCAGGTGAACGCAGGGGTGTAGACGACCGGAGCGACCGGGGTGCCCTTCGACGAGGGAAGGTCAGCCGCCGCAGCGATGCCCATGCTGCCAACGAGCGCAGTGCAGGCCAGGAAAATCCGCTTCATGATGATGACCCTCGTGATCCGGTGAGATCGCCTTCGCGATTTCGATGTCTGAAGAATAGATCAGCGCGCCCCATCTGTCAGTTGCCATTCTGCAACGCCAGCCCATAAACCCACCTGAAATTAGATGAATTTCGGGAATATAAGGTTAGTGTAATCTTAACTGGCGCAGTCATGAACGTCTTGACGGCAGTTTGGTTCCCGCAATGTGGCGGGAATGCGATTCATTCCGGGAATTTTCGATTCGCCTCGGTGTTTGGTGGCGCCGAATCAGCGCCGGAGTGCCGTCGTCGGACCTCAGGCGCGCGACAGGACCATGCAGTCGAGGATCGCCACATAGTGGCAGGCGGCGGCCGCCAGCACGAAACCGTGCCAGATCGCGTTCTGGAACGGCAGGCTCTCCCAGACGTGGAACACCACGCCTGTCGAATAGAGAATTCCGCCGCTGGCGAGCAGCCAGAGGGCCGCCTGGGGCAGTGATGCGGCCAGTGGATCGATAACGATCAAGACGCTCCAGCCGAGCGCCAGATAGATCGCGATCGCCGCCCTGTCGTATCGCCCCGGCAGGGAGAGCTTCAGTGCCACGCCGGCCAGCGCGCCGATCCACACTGTCGCCGAGAGGCTTGCCGCCAGCGCCGTATCCTTCATCTGCGTCATGAACGGGGTGTAGGTGCCGGCGATCATCACATAGATGGCGGAATGGTCCGCCCGGCGCAGCAGCCACTTGATGCGGGAAGGCGGCACCATGTTGTAGGCAGCCGAGAAGCAGAGCATCGCGACCAGCCCGCAGCTGTAGA
>JBMOJG010000406.1:0-3805 GCA_049316925.1 Alsobacter sp.
ATCGCCCGGGACCGTGTCGAAGCGCGCCGCGGCCCAGTCGGCCTTGGCCTGGTCGATGCGCTCCTTGCGCGACGACACGAAGTTCCACCAGACGTGCCGCGGTCCGTCCATCGGCTCGCCGCCCAGCGCCATGAACCGCGCCGCGCCGCGCGCCCGTACGCTGATGGCGTCGCCGGGCCGGAACACCAGCAGCCGGCCGGGGCCGAACACGTCGCCGGCGATATCGATGTCGCCCTCCACCGTGTAGATCGCCCGCTCCTCGTGCACCGGATCGAACGGGAACACCGCGCCGTCGGTGAGCGCCACGTCGGCATAGATCGTGGCCGTCGAGGTCCGGACCGGCGAGGTCGCGCCGAACAGCGACCCGGCGATCAGCCGCACGGTCTTGCCCTCGCCGTCGATCACCGGCATCTCGCCGGCGCCGTAATGGGCGAAGGCGGGCGCCTGCTCCTCGTCACGCTCGGAGAGTGCCACCCAGCTCTGCAGGCCGGACAGCCGGAAGCCGGTGGCGCGCAGATCGTCGCCGGTGCGCTCGGAATGGACGATGCCGCGTCCCGCCGTCATCCAGTTCAGCTCGCCCGGGCGGATCGGCAGCGCCGTGCCGAGCGAGTCGCGGTGCATGATCTCGCCCTCGAACAGATAGGTCACCGTCGCCAGCCCGATATGCGGGTGCGGCCGCACGTCGAGCCCCTTGCCGATGACGAATTCCGACGGGCCCATCTGGTCGAGGAAGATGAACGGCCCGACCATCTGCCGGCCGGGCGAGGGCAGGGCGCGCCGCACCTCGAAGCCGCCGAGGTCACGGGCGCGCGGCACGATCACCGTCTCGATGCCGGCGCAGGCCAGCCGGTCGCCAGGGGTCGGATCCTCTGCGGGCTGCCAGCTCATGGGACCCTCGGGGTGCGGTCGGGGATGAACTTTACCCTAGTTCGCCCCGGCACCGGCTCCAAGCGTCAGCTCTGTGACGGCGTGAACCGCGCCACCAGCTCATGCTCATCGCCCTTGTAGGTGAGCCGTACCGCCGTGACGGGCTGATCGGTCTCGAAGGTGCGGCGCTCGACGACGAGGCAGGCGGTTCCCTCGGCAATGCCAAACAGGGCTGCGGCGGCCGGACCGGCCCCGCAGGCGCGGATGCGGTGCTCGGCCGTGCTCCACGGCACCCGATCCACCAGCCAGGTGCCGGGCGGCTCGTCGGCAAACAGCGCGTCGGCCGCCTCCGGCACGGCGGCGAGGTTGATCAGCCGCTCCTCCAGGCAGAAGGGCTGCACCCCGGCGAAATGGTGGCAGGTCAGCGCCAGCAGCGGCGTCCCCGCCGGCACGGCCAGGCGCGGCGAATCCGCCTTGCCGGCCCGGCGCTGGCGGCGCGCCGCGACGCTGAACCGGTAGGTGAGGCTGCGGGCCTCCACCTCGGTGCGAATGTCCTGGATGGTCAGGATGGCCAGCTGGAACTGCGGCCGCCGCACGAAGCTGCCGGCCTTGCGGCGTCGCTCGATCAGGCCGGCGCCCGCCAGCTGGGTCAGCACCTTGTTGACGGTCATCCGCGAGCAGCCGTAGCGCGTCGTCAGTTCATGCTCGAACGGGATGCGATGGCCGGGCGGCCATTCGCCCGTCAGGATCCGGGCCTCGATCTCTCCCAGAATGCGCTGGTGCAGCGAGCCTGCCGCGGCCCGCGGCGGTGTCGCGGCACGCGTCCTGGCGGGGGCCATCAGCCGGCCGCCAGGCGGGTGGCGACAGCCGCGTAATGCGCGGCGATGCGGTCGCGGTCGACATGTCGGCCGTCGCGCACGACCAGCTGCCCGGCCGACCAAACCCGGTCTACTGTTTTCGCCCCGGTGAAGATCCAGCCATCCAGCAATGCGTCGCCCATGCGCCCGGCCAGCGCAGATGATCGGGCTTCGAGCGCCACCAGGTCGGCCGGCGCGCCGGTTGCGATGGCGGCGGGGACCGCGCCCAGCGCCTGCGCACCGCCGGCGAGCGCGGAGTCGAACAGGGCCCGGCCGGTCGAGCCGCCGCCCTGCGCCAGGACATTGCGCGCCCGGTGTACCAGGCGCTGGCTGTATTCGAGCTGGCGCAATTCGTCGGCGAGCTCGACCTGGATGTGGGAGTCCGATCCGACGCCCCAGCGCCCGCCAGCCGTCGCGAAGCGGACAGCATCGAACGTGCCGTCGCCCAGATTGGCCTCGGTGAGCGGGCACAGCCCGGCAACGGCACCCGAGCGGGCCAGCGCCTCGGTCTCGTCGGGCACCATGTGGGTGGCATGGATCAGGCACCAGCGCCCGTCGACCGCGGCGATCTCCAACAGGCGCTGCACAGGCCGGCGGCCTGTGGCGGCGATACAGTCCTCCACCTCCCGCACCTGCTCGGCGACATGGATGTGCACCGGCCCGCCCTGCGCCAGCGGCAGGATCGCGTCGATCTCGGCGGCCGTCGCCGCCCGCAGGCTGTGCGGCGCAATGCCGACGACGGATCCAGGCAGGCCGGCAACGGCCGTGCGTGCGCCCGCGACGAGGCGGGCGAACAGGTCGGGATCGCTGACGAAACGCCGCTGCTCGGTTGCCGGAGAGGCGCCGCCGAAACCCGCATGGGCGTAGAACACCGGCAGCAGCGTCAGGCCGATGCCGGTCGCGCCGGCGGCGGCGGCAATGCGCAGCGCCATCTCGGCGACGTCGCCATACGGTGTCCCATCGCGGTCATGGTGGAGGTAGTGGAACTCGCCGACGCGGCAAAATCCGGCCTCGAGCATCTCCACATAGAGCTGCGCCGCGATCGCCTCGACGTCATCGGGCGTCACGGTCAGGGCGAAGCGGTACATGGTCTCGCGCCAGCTCCAGAAGCTGTCCGCCGCCGTGCCGCGCCGCTCCGCAAGCCCCGCCATGCCCCGCTGGAACGCGTGGCTGTGCAGGTTGCAGACGGCGGGGACCAGCACGCCGACCCGTGTGTCGCCGGGGCGGGCCGGCACGCCCTGTGTCACCGTCGCCACGGTGCCGCCCACCAGTTCGATCCGGACATCCGCCTGCCAGCCGTCTGGCGTCAACGCGGTGGCGGCGTGGATCGCCGGTGATAGGGTGGGAAAGGTGGCATCGGGCATGGGCAATCCCCGCGGCAGGGCCCCGCGGACTTGCGCGGGACTGTTTTATGTCTATACAATAAAAGGGTTCCGCTTTTCCTGCAACGGAGTTCCTCGCCATGCCGCAGCCGGTGTCCGCGTCCCGCTCCGACGGCGCGCCGGACCGGCTGTTCGTCGATGCGCGGCTGGCGACCCTTGCGCCGGACCGGCCTGGTCTTGGCCTCGTCGAGGACGGCGTGGTGCTCGTCCGTGACGGGCGGATCGCCTTCGCAGGTCCGCGATCCAACCTTCCCGAAACGATGTCGGCGGGCGCCGAGACGGTCGACTGCGAGGGCCGCTGGATCACCCCGGGGCTCGTCGACTGCCACACCCATCTGGTGCATGCCGGCAACCGGGCCCGCGAATTCGAGATGCGGCTGGCCGGTGCGACCTATGAGGAGGTGGCGCGGGCCGGCGGCGGCATCGTCTCGTCGGTGGCGGCCCTGCGCGCGGCCGATGAAGAGACGCTGTTGCGCGAAACCCTGCAGCGGCTCGACGCACTGCTGGCCGAGGGCGTGACGACGGTCGAGGTCAAGTCCGGCTACGGACTTGACCTGGCGAATGAGCGCAAGGCGCTTGCCGTCGCCCGCCGGCTGGGCGAGGCCCGGCCGGTGACCGTGCGCACCACCTTCCTGGGCGCCCACGCGCTGCCGCCCGAGCGGCGCGATGACCGCGACCGCTACGTCGCCGAGGTGGCGG
>JBMOJG010000407.1:0-3798 GCA_049316925.1 Alsobacter sp.
GCCCGCCGGACGCCGGCTAGGATGTCCGCAGGACCGTGACTAGAGCGAAATCCGACCTGATTGCATCAGGTCGTCCGCTCTAGCTCATTGTTTTAGCATCATCTTTGTCCGCAAACCGGTGTCCACTTGGCGGGATGATGCTCTAGGTGCCGCATCCGGTTGCCGGGTATCCCGGCGGCGGCTGGAGGCGTCCGGGATGGCCGCGGCGATCTTGCCGAGCATGACCTGCCGGTCCACTTCGCTGCGACGCACGGAAGCCTCGTGCACGAAGAGATCCTGGGCGGACTGGATCGAACGGCGCAGCAGTTCCTTGGCGCGGCGGAGGTCCGCGGCGCTGGCGGGCTGGGTCATGGCGGGCTGGGTCATGGCGGGCTGGATCATGGCGGGTCCCCTCTGGTCGTCTGGGAACGCATTGCCGGCCTGAAGGTTGCGCGGGACTCCGGTGCCGGGCCCGAAACGCACGCGCCTGCGTCAGGTCGGCCCGGTCGCCTCGTTCTCCATGCGGCCGCGCAGTCCCCCGGGGACGGCGAGCTTCGGATACAGCCGGGCCATTTCGGGCAGCAGCATCGCCGCGGGAACGTCGTCGAACCGGCCGTGGTCGGCCTCGTACACCATGAAGGTGCGCCCCGACCGGTCAGCCGGCTGCATCAGCGCATCTGCGTCTCCGTCAAACGCCAGCGGCTCGACACCGAGACGCTCGCACAGCGAGGCATTGAAGATCGGCGACACCTTGAGCATCCGCTCGCCCAGCAGGATCTCGGAAAAGCCGTGATAGCTGAACAGGTCGGTGCCGGTGGCATCGAGCAGCCGCGGCGTGGCGAGGTGGTTGCGCACATCGGCAAGCCCGAGCATGGCGGGGATCCCCGCCGCCCGGCACAGCGCGGTATAGAGCGAGGCCTTGCCGACGCAATAGCCCGAGCCGGCCGCCAGAACCGCGCTGGCCCGCCAGATGGCGGGATCGGTGTAGTCCACATAGGGGTCGTAGCGGATCGCATCGCGCACGAAGGCATAGAGCGCCACGGCAGTCGCCGTTGGCGTATGGGCTGACAGCTGCCGGGCCGTCGCCCGCACGGCCGGGTGGTCACTGTCGATGAAGGCCCCGGTGCGAAGGGAAGGATCATCCGTGTCGGGCATGGCAGGCCTCCATTGGGTCGCAGGCAGGCCGTTGGCTGGCGGGGCCGAGCATGCTGCCAGGTGCAGGACGGGCAGCAGCGCCTGGCGCTACCAGCCCGGACGGGTCTCCACCGCCTTGAACAACCGCTCGCTCCAGAACGGCGTCACGCAGATCAGCACGCGGCCGGTGCCCGAAAAGATCCGCACCATGGATTCGCGCGACAGATAATAGCCCAGAAGCGAGCGGGTGGGCCGCTTGACCGTGTAGGCCAGGCCCTGCGTGCGGGCAATGACGAGCTTGCCTTCGACCGCGATCCGGGAGTTGTCGAGCCTGACCTCCTCGACAGGCCCAGGCGCATTGAGCACCACCCTGCCGCGGCCGCTGACCCTGGTCTGGAAATTGACAAGCCCGTCCCCGGCCCAGAACGAGGCCGACAACGGCTCGCGATGAACGCCGAGCTTGACCCGGCCGTCCGATGCCCAATAAGCGCCGCGCTCCAGCACCCAGGGCTCGCCGTCCACGTCGAACACGTGGTAGCCGCCGAAGCTCGCCTCCAGCAGCACCTCGCCCGTGCCGTGATAGCGCGGCCGGATCATCGGCTCGTCCGACAGCAGGCTCGCCATCACCGCACCCGGGCTCGGCGGCGGCGTGAAGATCTCGACATGGCCCGACATATGCGACATCGCGCCAGCCTCCGCGCGCACGGACTCGTCCGTGATCCGCATCCGCACGCGGCGCTGGCCCTCGAGTTCGACGATGTCAAACTCAGCCACGGGCCCTAGCCGTCATGGCCGCAGCCCGAGTTCGCGGTAGGCCTTTTCGGCACCCGGATGCAGCGGCGCCGTCATGGCGTCGCCCGCCATGGCGGCGGGCACAAGATCGGCCAGCGCGGGATGGGCGGCCCTCAGCTCCTGCAGATTGGCAAACACCGCCAGCACGAGCGTGCGCACCAGCTCCGGATCGGTCTTGGCATCCGTGACCAGAAGCGCGCTCACACCGATGCTGGGCACAGGCAGCGCGTTGCCGTAGATCCGGGCCGGGATCACCCCGCGGCGGTAGAAGGGCTTGGCTCTGACCAGCGTATCGACGACGGCTCCCTCGACCGGCACCAGCACCAGCGGGCAGGCCGCGAGGTGATCGCGCACCACGGTGGAGGGATGGCCGACAAGCAGCAGGGTCGCATCGAGGTCGCCGCGGCACACGCCCGACAGCGCCATGTCGGCCTTCAGCTCGCTTGGCTTGACCCGCTCCTCCGCGGACCAGCCGGTGGCCTCCTCCAGCGCCCGCCAGGCACTGCGCGCGCCCGATCCCGCGGCGCCCACATTGATGCGGCTGCGCTTCAGGGCGTCGAGCCGCAGCGCAGTACCGTCGCGGGCCACGATGGTCAGCAGCTCAGGATGGAGCGACATCACCGAGCGCATTCCGGTGACGGCCTTGCCGGTCCAGATCCCGTGTCCGCCGTAGGCGTTGAACTGGGTGTCGGACTGCACCAGGGCGAAATCGAGCTCGCCGCTGCTGATCCGGGCGGCATTGTAGACGGAGCCCGGCGTCGACTCCACCGAGCAGCGGACCGTCCCGGCCGCCGCCTGGTTGAGGATGCGGCAGATGCCCCGCCCGATCGGGTAGTAGACACCGGACGTCGCACCCGACCCGATCGAGATGAAACGCATTTGATCTGCAGCCGGAGCGGACGTGCCACCGGCCACTGCCATGCCGGTTGCGACAAGAGCGATCCTTGCCAGGCGGGTGATCGCGCGGCGCATCATGGCGTCTCGTCCCATTTCATCACCAGATCGTAGACCGCCTGGAAAGCATCAGGCGAAACGTTCACGGCCCCCTGCAGCGGATGGTCCAGGGAGTAGATGAGGAAGATCATCACGCCGAGGAAGAACGATACGATTCCGCTGAGGATCAAAAGCGGCATGAACCGGATGTCGAGCATCCACAGGAACAGGATGTTGAAGAAGGCGCCGATGGCGACGACATACCAGAGCACCCCGGGAATGGAGGTCGACACGCCGGACAGTCGTTGTTGCCGGAACCCGGTGAGGACGTTGAAGTAGCGCAGCACCTCGTTGTGGAAGATATCCTGCGTCTTGTTCTGCGGCTCGAACGCCAGGAACTTCTGCCGCAGAACCTGCAGCCGGTGCTCGCCGCCCATCGGGATCGCCCCCTCGCGGTGCGCCGGCCAGTCCTTGTTGATCACGTAGAGGGTGTAGTCGCGCAGCAGGAACTGCACCTCGCTGCGCATCGGCTCCGGATAGGCCTCGCTGCTGCGATAGATGGTCGAGATCGCCAGCGCCTCGCGGCTCGCATAGTCGTTGACGTCGCGCGTGCTCTGGTAGGCGGCGACCGACAGCAGGCCGAGCAGGAGCCCGTAGAACAGGCTGAACCCCGAGCTCGCATAGGTGACCAGATCGTTGGTGTTGGGCTGCCGTCGGAACCAGAAGCGGAGGAACGGCCGCACCAGGATGATGCCGGACCACGCGACAACAACGAAGAATCCGGAAAAATAAAGCGCCAGCTGTTCCTGCGGCAGCGTCTCGATCAGTTTATAGACGCGCTCGAGCATGCCGTCATCCTCACGCACACCCCGCGGCGGCGGGCGGGGTTGCTGCATGCTGTCCTGACTTTCGTCAAGCTCACGGCGGCGCGGCTATTCAACTTTCCAGCGGTAGACCCAC
>JBMOJG010000408.1:0-3787 GCA_049316925.1 Alsobacter sp.
GTCGCTGTCGGGACAAGGTGCCGCACTCGCGCAGGGCAAGGTTCTCAAATGGGGCGCCGGTCGCGAAATCGCGTCGCTCGACCCCTACTCGTTCGGCGAGACCTTCACGCTTTCGGTGCTGAACCACGTGTATGAGGGGCTCGTCCGCTACACCGGTGACCTGAAGATCGAGCCGGCTCTCGCCCAGAGCTGGGAGACGGTGTCGCCGACGGTGTGGCGCTTCAAACTCCGGCCGGGCGTCACGTTTCACAACGGCAACCCGTTTACGGCCGACGACGTGCTGGCGAGCCTGGTGCGGGTGACGCACGCCGACTCGCCGCTGAAGGGCAACCTGCCTGCCTACAAGTCCTCGAAAAAGATCGACGATCTGACGGTCGAGATCGAGGTGAACGGGCCCTATCCGCTCCTGCTTAACGATCTCACCAACATCTATATCTTCGACAAGGAATGGCTGGAGGCCAACAACGCCTCGCTGCCGACCGATTCTGGCAAAGGCGTGAAGGGTTTCGCCACCGACAACGCCAATGGAACCGGCCCTTTCAGTGTCGAGAGCCGCCGGGCGGATGCCAAGACCGTCTTCGTGGCAAACCCGAAATGGTGGGATAAGCCGCAGCATAACATTGGCAGGATCGAGTTTACGCCAATTGCATCGGCGGCGACGCGTGTTGCCGCCATGCTCTCCGGCGAGATCGATTTCACCAATGTCGCGCCGCTTCAGGACCTGCCGCGCCTGGCCGCGGCGCCTGACATCAAGGTGATGCAGACGAACGAACTTCGGTCCGTCTACTTCGCCCTCAATCTCGGTGACAAGCTGTTCGAGAGCGACCTAAAGGACAAGAACCCGCTGAAGGACATTCGCGTCCGCGAGGCGATGTATCGCGCGATCGACATCGACGGTGTGCAGAAGCGAGCCATGCGCGGCCTTTCGCGCAATACCGGTGCCCTCGTCGCTCCGGCGATCCCGGGCTACACCCCGGCCCAGGACGAGCGGCTTCCGTTTGATCTGGACGGCGCCAAGAAACTTCTGGCTGACGCCGGCTATCCGAACGGCTTTTCATTCCAGATGAACTGCCAGAGCGACGGATTGGTCAACGAGGAAGAGTTCTGCCAGGCGGTCGCGTCCATGTGGTCGCGCGCCGGGCTGAAGCCGAACCTGTCAATGGGGCCACGCAGCCAGCAGACGCCGAAGCGGGTCAAGGGCGAGTTCGACGTGATTTCGTTCGGCTGGGCGAACGAACCGATGATCGACGCCTACTCGATCCTCGTCCAGGTGTTGCGGTCCAAGAGCGGAACGGGCGGCGTGTTCAACTGGGGTGGCTGGGGACGGCCCGACATGGACGCGCTGATCGACAAGGCCGGCGTCGAACTCGACAATACGAAGCGCATCCCGCTGATGAGCGAGGCGCTGATGATTGCCAAGAAGGAGCATCTCTTCATTCCGCTGCACCAGCAGCCGATGGCCTGGGCGATGCGCAACACGGTCGAGACGATGGTTCAGGCTTCCGACAACAAGCCGAGGCTCTGGCTGACCAAAATGAAGTGAGCCGCGATCACGGGACGCCGGCGCGAGATGTGTCCTCACGCCGGACCGGGGAACACTGAATGCTCGCGTTCCTCATTAAGCGTTGCCTTAATGCCGCCGGAGTGATGCTGGCGGTATCGTTTCTCGCATTCATGATCTTCCGCTTCGTCGGAGATCCGGTCGAACTGATGCTGAACGAGCAGGCGAGCCAGGCGCAGCGCGACGAACTGCGCGCGCGCCTCGGCCTCGACCGCAGCTTCCTCGTGCAGTTCGCGACGTTTGTCTCCAATGCCCTGCGGGGCGATTTCGGCATTTCGTATCGCAATCAGCAGGAGGTTTTCTCGCTGATTGTCGAGCGCTTCCCCGCGACGTTCGAACTGGTGCTCGTGGCAACGGTCCTGTCGCTGGCCATTGGCATTCCGCTTGGCGTCTATTCGGCCATCCGCCGCGACACGATCCTGGCCAAAACGATCCAGTTTGTGTCCGTGCTCGGCGTCAGCCTGCCGAGCTTTGCCCTTGGAATTCTGTTCATTCTTCTGTTCTCCGTGACGCTCCAGTGGCTTCCCGCCTTTGGTCGCGGCGAGACAGTGGCGCTGGGCTGGTGGACGACAGGCTTCCTGACGCCGTCGGGTCGTCGTGCGCTCATCCTGCCAAGCATCACCCTGTCGCTTTTCCAGATCACGCTGGTCATGCGTCTCGTGCGCGCCGAGATGATGGAAACCATGCGCACCGAGTTCATCCGCTTTGCGCGGGCGCGTGGTTTGCCGGACAACGCAATCCATTTTCGCCATGCGCTGCGCAATTGCCTGATGCCGGTGATCACGGTGACAGGCCTACAGATCGGCAACCTCATCGCCTTCGCACTTGTGACGGAAACCGTCTTCCAGTGGCCTGGCATGGGCCTGCTGTTTGTTCAGGCCGTGACCTTCGTCGATATTCCGGTCATGGCGGCGTATCTCATCATCGTGTCGTTCATCTTCGTGCTGCTCAACACGATCGTCGACCTCACCTACGCGCTGGTTGATCCCCGTCTGCGCCAGGATGCCATTGCGGGAGGCGCGCATGGCAGCTAGCGCGTCCGCACTGTCACGGTTCCTGGCCTCGGACCTCGGCTACAGTTTTCGCCGCTCGCCGGTCGCGATGCTGGCGTTCGTGCTGTTGGCAGCCTTGATGCTCTCAGCGTTCCTTGCGCCCTGGATCAGCCCGCAGAACCCGCACGATCTGAAGCAGATCTTCATCGACAAGGCCGAACTGCCGCCAATCTGGTCCAAGGACGGCGAGTGGCCCTTCATCCTGGGCACAGATCCGCAGGGTCGCGATGTGCTCTCGGCGATCCTCTACGGTACACGGATCTCACTGCTGATCGGATTGGCCAGCGTGGTCGTGTCCATGACGATCGGCGTCACGATCGGCCTTGTAGCCGGCTTTCTGGGCGGCTGGGTCGACAATCTCCTGATGCGTGTCGCCGATACTGTGCTGTCGATTCCGACCTTGCTGGTGGCAATCCTTGTCAGCGCGATCTTCCGCGGCCTGTTGCCGCCGGCGATGCGCGACCCGTTCTCGGCGATCATTCTCGTGCTGGCGATCTCGCTCACCGCCTGGGTGCAGTACGCACGCACGGTCCGGGCCTCGACCATGGTCGAACGGCGCAAGGAGTATGTCCTGGCTGCGCGCATCATTGGCGTCGCACCGTCGCGCATCATGCGCAGGCATATCCTGCCGAACACGCTGACGCCCGTGATGGTTGCGGCGACGCTCAATCTCGGCCTGGCCATTCTCTCCGAGGCCACGCTGTCGTTCCTCGGCGTCGGCATGCCGATCACGCAGCCCTCGCTCGGCACGCTGATCCGCATCGGCAACCAGTATCTGTTCTCAGGATCCTGGTGGCTGGTGGTCTTCCCGGCACTGCATCTCGGTCTGATCGTCCTCAGCGTGAACCTGCTGGGGGACTGGATGCGCGATGCCCTCAATCCAAAGCTTCGATGATGGAAAGACCTGGAGGCACGATGGTCGAGACCCTGCTGATCAAGAATGGCCGCCCGATGGGCGGAGCTGAGGCGGATGTTCTTGTCCGTGGCGGCAGGATCGAGGCCATCGGGCAGGGCCTGAGCGCGGAGGGGGCCATCATTGAGGACGCACACGGTGCCCTTGTCCTCCCAGGCCTTGTCGAAGCCCACACCCATCTCGACAAGTCGCTGTGGGGCATGGCCTGGCGTCCCAACGATGCCGGGCCAAAACTCCTCGACAAGATCGACAATGAGCGTC
>JBMOJG010000409.1:0-3767 GCA_049316925.1 Alsobacter sp.
CCGCTCGCTCGGGGTCGACGGCCAGGACGTGATGGAGACGCTCTGCGCCGACACGCGCCTGAACATCTCGCCCGCCTACATGGCGCCGGGCTTTGCCTTCGGTGGCTCCTGCCTGCCCAAGGACATGAAGGCCCTGCGTTACCGCGCCCGCTCCGTCGACCAGGCAACGCCTCTGCTGGATGCGGTGTTGACCGCCAACGACAACCAGCTGCGCCGGGCCTTCGAGCTGGTCGAGGACAGCGGCGCCCGCCGCGTCGGCCTTGTCGGCCTGAGCTTCAAGCCCGAGACCGACGACCTGCGCAGCAGCCCGCTCGTCGATCTCGCCGAGATGCTCATCGGCCGCGGCTACCAGGTGAAGATCTACGACCCGATCATCCGCCTGTCGCGCCTGACCGGCGTCAACCGCGAGTACCTGCTCTCCAAGCTGTCCCACATCGCCGAGCTGCTCTGCGAGGACATCGACGACCTCGTCGACCACAGCCAGACGGTGGTGATCGGCAACCGTCGCGAGAGCGCCGCCATCCTGCCCAAACTGGAGGAGGCTGGCATCAACATCGTCGACCTCGTCCGCGTCGATCGCGGCCGCCGGTCGTCGGGTCCCTACCAGGGCCTGTGCTGGTAAGCCGATGAACACGCCCCTGCGCATCACCGTCCTCACGCCCCTTGGCGAGGGCGGACAGGGCGGCATCGACCGCCTGATGGACAGCCTGCGCCCCGAGCTCGGCGCGCAGGCGGGCGGACCGGTAGTTGCCGACTTCGTCACAACCCGCGGCTTTTCCCTGTGGGTGATGCCGCTCGCCTTCGCCCGCGCCCTTCTCGTCGTGCTGTGGCGCGGCCTCTTTGGCCGGCACGACGTCGTCCACGTCAACCTCGCCTCCTACGGCAGCACCTGGCGCAAGCTGGCGCTGGTTGCCGTTATCCGCTTCACGCGAACCCCCTACGTGATCCACCTGCATGGCGGCCTGTTCGACAAATTCTCGACAAGCCGCGGGCCGACGCTGCGCCGGGCGATCCGCTGGATGTTCGAGGGCGCAGCCCGCGTGATCGTCCTCGGTTCCTACTGGCGCGGCGTGATTGCCGGGCTGGCGCCGGCCGCCGCCGGCCGGATCGAGATCGTGCCGAACGGCTCGGCGCCCCCGGCCAGCCTGCCGGTGCGCGAGGGGGCCGTCACCCGCGTCCTCTTCCTGG
Source organism: Alsobacter sp. (assembly GCA_049316925.1). Classification (GTDB taxonomy): domain Bacteria; phylum Pseudomonadota; class Alphaproteobacteria; order Rhizobiales; family Beijerinckiaceae; genus Alsobacter. The sequence goes on from JBMOJG010000409.1 coordinate 1,189, forward strand.
GCCGCCTGGAGCCGCTGAAGGGCGTCCCCGAACTGATCGAGGCCCTCGGCAGCCTGGCCGGCCGGCCGGGCTGGACCGCGGTGCTCGCCGGCAACGGCGCCGTCGAGGAGACGCGCGCGGCATTGGCCGCCCACGGCCTCGCCGACCGGGTGAGCGTTCCGGGCTGGCTCGACGCGGCCGGGACCACTGCCGCCCTGGCGAGCGCCGACCTGCTGGTTCTGCCCTCCCGCGTCGAGAACCTGCCGATGGCCGTCATCGAGGGCTTCGCCCACGCGATCCCGGCCGTGGCCACCGCCGTCGGCTCCGTGCCGGACCTTGTCGTGCCGGGCGAGACCGGTTGGCTGGTGCCCATCGGCGACGAACAGGCCCTTGCCGTGGCGCTGGGCGAGGCGTTTGCCGATCCGGCGGGACGCCGGCGCCTCGGCGCGGCGGCGCAGCGCCTTCACGCCGAGCGGCTGACGCTGGCAGCCTTCCGGCAGCGGCTCACGGGACTCTGGGCCGCCGCGTCTCAGCGCGGCATGATGGTGACCCGCGTCGACAGGACCTCGCCCGGCCCGAGCCGTCCCGTCGCTACGATCATGGTCGCGTCCTCGCGCACCGAGAAGGCCTGCGAGTAGCAGCCCGGCCGCGGCGATGCCTCGCCGCGAGCGGTTCCGACCTGAAGGCCGGCTGCCCCCGAAAGCGCCAGCCGCGCCAGCGCTTGGCCAGCCCGCGTCACGATCGCCGTGTGGCCGTCCACCGACACGTCGAGCGCCGGATGCACCAGGAAGCCGGCGTCGATCTCCAGGGCCGATGCAGCGCCCTCGAGCCGATCCTCGATCCTGAACCCGTCCGGCTCGGCGACGAGCTGGCGCGCATGGCGGACACCGAAGCGCTTGACGTAGCCGTCATGCTGCGCGGCAATCGACCAGCCGGGCCCGGTATCCCACGCGGTCAGCCCGGCGCGCGCCTTGTGCCGCCAGTTGAAGGCTCCTGCCGGCAGGCTCTGCTCCGCGCCGCAGACCCGCAGCGTGTTATGCAGCGCCGTGGACCGGAACAGGTCCCGGACGCCGCCGCCGCTGTGGTAGAGGAACGTCCCCGCGTCGACGAGGACCGGCTGGTCGTCGACATGCAGCCAGACGGCGAGCGCATCGGCATGGCCATGCGCGGCGATCGACAGGTAGCCCAGCGGGCCGTGGTCGAACACCAGCAGCATGGCGTGGCCGGCCACAGGCTGGCGCACGGCCGTGTAGCCGCCATCCCGGAAGACATGGACGCCGTCCGCCGCGGCCCTGCCGTGCGGCTGCGTTCCGAACACGGCGTCGCGCAGCGACACGTCGTGTTCGGCGGGTGCCAGGTCGGGCCGCCCGATGGCCGCCGCCGTCGCAGCCAAGGCGGATGCGACGAAGCGCCTCTCGTGGCCGGGAGCGGCCCAGATGATCCGGCCTTCATCGTCATCGCCGATGCGCGGCGCCTGGCAGCCGGTGTCGAGCATCACCCGGGCGTGCTCCAGCCCGGCGACGACTGTCTCGGCAGCGCCGCCCGGCAGGACGCCGCCGCGCAGCAACGCGAAGAAGCCGAGCATCTCCAGGGCGGACGCGCCGTAGGTCGGCGACTGCTCCAGATAGACGCCGTCGCGCGAGAACAGCGCGGGCGTCAGCTCCGCAACAATGCTGTCCGCTTCGCTGGTCCATGTGGACGCATCGCGGTGGTCCGGCGTCAGCACGGCAGCGGCTGCGAGCCCTAGCCCTTCGGCCAGCCGGTGGTTGTTGGCCGACGAGTGCAGGGACGGATAGCGCGCCAGCCAGTAGGCATGCGCCGCCACGAGCTGGCGCAGCCGGATGCGGATGGCCGGCGCGATGCTGCCGCCGTCAAGGCCCGCCACGATCACCACCAGCGACACAAGCCGGAAGGCCAGCTCGATACCGGACGGCCAGTTGATGCCGCGAAACGGCGGATTGGCCTCGATCCAGGCGTCCAGCGCCGCAAGGATCGCCTGCCTCGCTTCGTCATCGCCCTGCGCCGCCAGCAGGGCCAGCGGCTGCAGGAACTGCCAGCGGTTCGGCTCCCAGACATATTTCACGTCGCCCAGCCCGGTCGTCGTTCCGTGCCGGTAGCCGACATCGAAGCAGTATTGGGCCTCGCCGGGCCATGACTGCCGGCTGAGGGGGTCCAGCAGCCAGAAGTCGGGCCGGGCAGGGCCGGGCTCTGCCGGCCAGGTCTGGCCCATCAGCGTCAGTCGTCCCTCGCGCAGGGCTGCGGCGGTAGCGGCCGCCTGCCCGGCGACCGCAGGGGCCAGCGGCACCCGCAAACGGTCCACGAGGACGGCAGGCGCTGCGAGCGGCCCGTCCACACAGTCAAACGCGGCCCATCCGCGCCGATCGTTGCGCCAGGCCTGCCGTCGGGCCTGCTCCACGGCGCGATGCGCGATCTCGGCGGGGCTCATCGCGGCGAGGCGGCGCAGGATCCATTCGGCACGGGCAAGGCGCATGGGCAGGTCCGTCGGGTGGCGGGTGGGCGCTAGACGCACGGTCGGACGACTGCGTGCGGCCAAAAAACGCTAATCGCCAAACATTGCGATTTCGCCACCGGCGCGACGA
>JBMOJG010000410.1:0-3766 GCA_049316925.1 Alsobacter sp.
ATGCTCGTAGGCCGAGGCCGACTTGACGAGTTCGCCGGTCTGGAAGTCGACGTAAAAGTGGCCCTGCGACGGGCCGTCGATGCCATAGGCCCAGTGCAGGCCGGTGTTGAACCACTGCGGCGAGTTCGGCGCCACCATCTGGGCGGCCAGCATGAAGCGCAGCTCGTCGTAGAACGCCCGCGCATCGTCCTCGGCGGTGAAATAGCCGCCCTTCCAGCCCCAGTAGGTCCAGCAGCCGGCCAGCCGGTCGAACACCTGGCGGGCGGTCATCTCCGAGCCGTAGCGCTCCGCCTCGGGCAGGGCAGCGAGTGCCGCCTCGTCGGGCACCGACCGCCACAGCCATGACGGAATGCCGGTCTCCTCGACCTTGCGCAGGCGCATGGGCACGCCGGCCTTGCGGAAATATTTCTGCGCCAGAACGTCGGCGGCCACCTGGCTCCAGGCCTGCGGAACCTCGATATTCTCAAGCCGGAAGACCACGGATCCGTCCGGGTTGCGGATTTCACTGGTCGCTGCGCGGAACGCGAGGTCCGCATAGGCATCCTGGCTGGTCGTCGTGTAGCGCCGTTCGATCCGCATCATTATCCCCATGAGGCGGACGCACAGGTCCGCCGGAACCGGTTGCACACCGGCCCCATGCCCGATTGTTCTGTTTGGTGCCCCGGAATCACCCCGCGGTTGCCCCGCGTTCGTGGCGACAAGACCCGCTTTCCGAGCGCCGTCCCGAAAACCGTGGCCCGTTGCCTGGGCTCACCGAATCTTCGGGCGGTGCCCTGGTCGGCGATCCCGGAGCCTCGATCCGGGGGTCGCCGCACGCCGTGCGCCTCCCCTCAAAACTAGGGCCTGATGCCGGGCGACGTCAAGGTTTTGTGCGCCCTGCAGGTCAGCCTCGCTACATGTTGTGTCAGCCTGTGAACAGCGGGGATGACGAGGCAGATAGCGGCAAGTTGCGGATTCCACTGCCGGATTCCGGTCGAGTTCACACGGGACTCGAAGTCTGGCGAGTGTCGCAGGAACTTCATGGGCTGTGGCGGAGCCGCAACGGGTGCTGGTCAGCACCGAATGCCCCGAACCTGCCACAGTCGTGGCGAGATCGTGGCGAACACCAAGCCACGCCTTGGAAATTCTGCCGACTCGGTCGGCCGGATAGCCACTGGCGCGATTCGACAGCACCCAGGCGGCTGCGACCAAAGCGGACTGGACAGGCGCGGGGGTGCTGGCCATAGTCCCGCCGTCACCGACGAGCGCCCTCCGGCGCCGCTCCCGCGCGTCCGGCGCGCCACCCACGGGGCCGCGATGAAGACCTTCCTGATCGAATTTTTCACCTGGTGGAACGGCCAGACCATGGGCACCCGCTTTCACACCTGGCGCCATGGCGAGAGGGTCGGCACGGACGCGACCGGCAACATTTATTACCAGACCCGGGGTGGCCTGAAGGATCCGGCGCTCGGCATCGTCCGCCGCTGGGTCGTCTACAAGGGCGAAGCTGAGGCGACGACGGTGCCGCCGGGCTGGATGGGCTGGCTACGCCACACCACAGACATCGCTCCCTCACAGGGGGACTACACCCCTCGCGAGTGGGAGCAGCCGCACCAGCCCAACATGACCGGCACGGCGCAGGCCTACCGGCCCAAGGGGTCGATCATGTCGCCCTCCGGCAAGGCCGCAGCCGGCACCGACTACGAGGCGTGGACGCCCGGCGTCTGATCCGCCAAGCGCAGGGGAGGCGGCCATGAACGGACGCGAGCACCGCTACGCGGTCGAGACCGAGTGGACCGGCAACCGCGGCACAGGCACGTCGGGCCATGCCGCCTTCGGCCGCGAGCATGTCATCCGCATGGCCGGCAAGCCCGAGCTCACCGGGTCATCGGATCCGGCGTTTCGCGGCGACCCGGCCCGGCACAACCCCGAAGACCTGCTGGTGGCATCGCTGTCGGCCTGTCACATGCTCTGGTATCTCGCCCTCTGCGCCAAGGCCGGCATCGTCGTGACCGCCTATGTGGATACGGCGAGTGGCATGATGGTCGAGGAGGCCGACGGGGGCGGGCGCTTCACCGGGGTGACGCTGCGTCCGCTGGCCACTCTGGCGGGCGGCGTCGATGTGGCGGTCGCCCGTCACCTGCACGAGGACGCGCATCGCCTGTGCTTCATTGCACGGTCGGTGAATTTTCCCGTGGCCTGCGAGCCGGACTTCGCGACGGCCGGCTGAGGGCCTGATGGCCGCCCTTTCTACGCCCTGTTTCGCGTGGTAAAGCGTCCCGCCGCTGAAAGGCGGCCGGCGGGTCGGCGACTCGCTGCCAATTCAGATGCGAGCCGATGACCTCCATACGACTGTTCCGTGCCGCCGCCTGTGGCCTCGCCGTTTTCGCAGCCTGCCACGCTTCGCCGTCGCGCGCCGACAAGATCAAGAACCCGACCGCGATCTTCGCCGGCCTCGACAAGATCACCGGCCGGATCATCTCGTTCGAGGCGGCAGTCGACGAAACCGTGCAGTTCGGCGCACTGCAGCTGACGCCACGGCTGTGCTACACGCGTCCGCCCACCGAGCCGGCGAACACGACGGCCTTCATCGAGGTCGACGAGGTCACGTTCACAAACGAGTACCGGCGGATCTTCGGCGGCTGGGTCTTCGCGTCCAGCCCGGGCCTGCACGGCATCGAGCATCCGATCTATGACGTCTGGCTGACGGGCTGCAAAGGCGGGACCCAGGTGATCGTTGACGCGCCCGACCCGTCGAAGATCGATCCCCTCAAGCCGACCACTGATCCCCGTGCGGCGACGCCGGCGGCCCGGCGCCAGCAGCCTCTTGGCCCCGGTCAACAGGCCCAGCCGGGCCTGGTGGCGCCGTCACTGGGCGAAGATGGCCTGCCACCGGTGGCCGGTCGTCCACGCGGCCAGATCGGCGTGACCGCGCCGCAGGGCGTTCCGGTGGCGCCGCGTCAGCCGACCCAGCGCTTCTTCCCGACCAATCCCGTCGGCGGCGGTGTCGGTCGCGACCCGGCCGGCAGCAACAATTGAGGCTTCGGGGGCTCTGGTCGGGATCTTTGGCGTCGCGCGGCCGTCAGTCGATGAGTGCGGCGAGCGCCTGAGCCCCTGAGACAGGCCCGTCCACCGGCCAGCGGTAGAAATCCGCCTCGCTCGCGGTGGCGGCATCGAGCATGACCCGGTACTCCCGGCGCGGTACGGCGACCGCGCCGAACCGGGCCAGATGCGGTGTCACGAACTGGGTGTCGAGGAGACGGAAGCCGCCGGCCCGCATCCGCGCGACGAGGTGCACCAGCGCCACCTTCGAGGCGTCCCGTTGCGTGTGGAACATGCTTTCGCCAAAGAAGGCACCGCCGAGCCGCACGCCGTAGAGTCCGCCCACCAGCGTCCCGGCGTGCCAGCACTCGACCGTATGGGCATGTCCGGCATCGAACAGCGCGCCATAGGCCTGGCGGATCCGGGCGTTGATCCAGGTCTGGTCGCGATCCGGCGCCGGCATCGCGCAGCCGGCGATCACGGCGTCGAAATCGCTGTCGATCCGGACCTCGAAGACATCAGACCGCACCGTCCGTGCCAGCCGCTGAGAGACATGGAAGCCCTGTAGGGGAATGAATCCCCGCTCGCGCGGCTCGACCCAGTAGAGCGCCGGGTCATCGGCACTTTCCGCCATCGGAAAGATCCCGACCGCATAGGCCCGCAGCAGAAGCTCGGGCGTGATGTCGCGATCGGCGTCGCTCGGCCGCGCCATGGCGCGTCAGGCCGGCTTGTCGTCGAGGCCGCC
>JBMOJG010000411.1:0-3762 GCA_049316925.1 Alsobacter sp.
CTGGATGGCATCGCCGTGGAGGCGGCGCCGGGCGAGACGATCTGGGATGTTGCCCGCCGCCACGGCACCACGATCCCGCATCTCTGCCACCGGCCTGAGCCGGGCTACCGGGCGGATGGCAACTGCCGCGCCTGCATGGTGGAGGTGAGTGGCGAGCGCGTCCTGGCCGCGTCCTGCCGGCGCATTCCCGAACCCGGCATGGTCGTCCACTCGGCCAGCGAGCGGGCCGTCGCAGCGCGCACGATGGTGCTGGAGCTGCTGCTGGCCGACCAGCCGCCGCGCGATCGCGCTCCGGACCCCGACGCGGCCTTCTGGAGCGAGGTCGACGCTGCCGGCATCGTGGCCAGCCGTTTCCCGGCCTCGGATCCGGCGCCGCCGCGCGACACCAGCCACCCGGCGATGGCGGTGAATCTCGATGCCTGCATCCAGTGCGGCCTGTGCGTGCGCGCCTGCCGCGAGGTGCAGGTCAACGACGTCATCGGCATGGCCTGGCGCGGCGACCGCAGCACGGTGGTGTTCGACCTCGACGATCCGATGGGTGATTCCAGCTGCGTCGCGTGCGGTGAATGCGTCCAGGCCTGCCCGACCGGCGCCCTCATGCCGGCCAGCCTGGTCGATCATGATGGCATCCGCAGCGTCCATCCGGACCGCTCGGTCGACTCGCTCTGCCCCTATTGCGGTGTCGGCTGCCAGATCACCTACCAGGTCGCGGATGACCGTATCGTCGCCGTGGAGGGACGCGACGGTCCCGCTAACCACAACCGGCTCTGCGTCAAGGGCCGCTTCGGCTTCGACTATGCCGCCCACCCGCACCGGCTGACGGTGCCGCTCATCCGCCTGCCGGGCGTGCCAAAGCATGCCGGCGACACGGTCGACCCCGCCAACCCCTGGACGCATTTCCGCCCGGGCACCTGGGAGGAGGCGCTGGATGTGGCCGCCTCCGGCCTGCGGCGGATCCGCGACACGTGCGGGCCGCGCAGCCTCGCCGGGTTCGGCTCGGCCAAGGGCTCCAACGAGGAGGCCTATTTGTTCCAGAAGCTGGTCCGTACCGGCTTCGGCTCGAACAATGTCGACCACTGCACCCGGCTGTGCCACGCCTCGTCGGTGGCGGCTCTGATGGAGGGGCTGAGTTCGGGCGCGGTGTCCGCCCCCTTCGAGGCTGCGCTCGATGCCGAGCTCATCATCGTCATCGGCGCCAATCCGACGGTCAACCATCCGGTTGCCGCCACCTTCATCAAGAATGCGGTCCGCCAGCGCGGGGCGCGGCTCGTGGTCATCGATCCGCGCCGCCAGGCCCTGTCGCGCCATGCCTGGCACCATCTCGCCTTCAAGCCCGGCACCGACGTGGCGCTGCTCAACGCACTCCTGCACACGATCATCGCCGAGGACCTCGTCGACGAGGCCTTCGTGCGCGACCGCACCACGAATTTCGCCGCGCTGGCCGACGGCGTACGCGACTTCTCGCCCGAAGTGATGGCCCCTGTTTGCGGCATCCCCGCCGAAACCTTGCGCGAGGTGGCGCGCGCCTATGCGACGGCGCGGTCGGCCCTGATCTTCTGGGGCATGGGCATCTCCCAGCACGTGCACGGCACCGACAATGCCCGCTGCCTCATCGCGCTGGCACTCGTCACCGGCCAGATCGGCCGGCCGGGCACGGGCCTGCATCCGCTGCGCGGCCAGAACAACGTCCAGGGCGCGTCCGATGCCGGGCTGATCCCGATGTATTTCGCCGACTACCAGCCGGTCGACCGTCCGGCGTCGCATGCCCTGTTCGAGCAGGCCTGGGGCCAGTCACTCGATGGCCAGCGCGGGCTCACGGTGGTGGAGATCATGGCGGCGATCCGCGCCGGCAGCATCCGCGGCATGTATATCGAGGGTGAAAACCCGGCGATGTCGGATCCAGACCTGCACCACGCCCGCACGGCGCTCGCCACGCTGGGCCATCTCGTCGTGCAGGACCTGTTCCTCACCGAGACGGCCTTCCACGCCGACGTCGTCCTGCCGGCCTCGGCCTTTGCCGAGAAGGGTGGAACCTTCACCAACACCGACCGCCGCGTGCAACTCGCCCGGCCCGTCGTGCCGCCGCCCGGCGAGGCCCGGCAGGACTGGTGGATCATCCAGGAGATCGCGCGCCGCATGGGGCTGGACTGGTCCTATGCGGGGCCGGCCGACATCTTCGCCGAGTTGGCGGCGCTGAGCCCGTCGCTGCACACCATCACCTGGGACCGCCTGGAGCGCGACGGCGCCGTCACCTATCCGGTCGCGGTTCCCGATGGGCCCGGCCAGGCGATCCTGTTCGACCACGCCTTTCCCACCGCCGACGGCCGGGCGCATCTCGTCCCGGCGCGGCAGCTGCCGCCGGACGAGCCGCCTGACGAGGCTTACCCGCTGCTGCTGTCGACGGGGCGCATCCTCGAGCACTGGCACACCGGTTCGATGACCCGGCGCTCCGGCCCGCTGCAGGCGATCGAGCCGCAGGCCCACGCGCTGGTCAATCCGCGCGAACTCGCCCGCCTCGGCCTGCGCGGCGGCCAGGCGATGCGCATCGAGACGCGGCGCGGCGCGGTGGTGGTGCAGGCCCGGCCCGACCGGGACGTGCCCGACGGCATGGTGTTCATGCCGTTCTGCTACGCGGAGGCGGCGGCCAATCTGCTGACCAACCCGGCGCTCGACCCGGTCGGCAAGATTCCCGAGTTCAAGCTCTGCGCGGCGCGCGCCGGTCCCGTTCCGGACTGAACGTCAGTCGGCTTGCTGTGCCGCGGGCGACGGCGCAGGCAAACGCCCGCCTCCCGATGGTGGCGCCATCGCGTGCTTGCGGGCCGTTTCCCGCGCCAGCGGATCAGGATGCGGATCACCGGCGCCCGGCACCCGCCCGCGCGGATGCAGCGGCTGGTCGTGGGCGCCGACGAAGTACCGCCGGAACACCTCGGCATATCCCTCGTAGACGAGGCCGCCATTGGCGGCGACGAGCTCTGCGCGGTGCCGCGCATAGACGGCCGGCAGCCGGTACCACGGCACTGTCGGCCAGCGGTGATGGGCAAAATGCAGGTTGTTGTGCAGGAACAACAGGCCGAAGACGGGACTGTGTTCGACGATCGCCGTTCGCTTCTCGACCGCATCCGCGGCGCGGTGCTCGGCGAAGGAGCGAACCAGTGCCAGCGCCGTCCCCAGATAGACGAATCCGAGGAGATACTGCCATAGCGGCAGGCCGCAGATCCCGACCGCCCAGCCCAGCACCAGGCTCACGAAGAGACTGTGCCAGGCCCAGACCCGGCCCGCCTTGGCGTCACCCTCACGGATGCGCCGTGCCTCGGCCATCCAGAACTGGCCGATCGACCAGACCGGGCCGATGACCAGCCGTCCGGCAAGGCACGACTGGGCCCTGACCACGGCCTGTCCCACCGGACCAAGCTCGCGCCACCCGTCCGGTGTCCAGTAGCGCGTCTCGGGATCGTCGAGCGGATCGGTCAGGCGCGCATCGTTGTGATGCTGCAGATGCGATTGGCGATAGCATTCAAACGGCAGCCACAGCCAGAGCGGCGGCGTCGCCAGCGCCGTGTTGAGGGCGCGGCTGCCGGTCGGATGCCCGTGCAGGATCTCGTGCTGCGCCGATCCCCACCAGGCCGCCGTCCAGGCCGCCAACGGCAGCCAGAGCCACAGCGGGATATGCGCGTGGCCGGCCACGAGCGCGATCCACGACCCGTAGATCGCGGCCAGCAACGCCAGCGTCGGCCATTCGACGGCCGGCCTGGGTTCGACGGG
>JBMOJG010000412.1:0-3731 GCA_049316925.1 Alsobacter sp.
TCGGAATCCATTTCATGAATCCCGTCCCACGCATGCAGCTTGTCGAGCTGATCCGCGGCATTGCCACCGAGGATCCCACCTTCGAGGCCGCCCGCGATCTGATTGCTGCGCTTGGCAAGACGGTGACGGTCGCCGAGGACTTCCCGGGGTTCATTGTCAACCGCATCCTGCTGCCGATGATCAACGAGGCGATCTACACGCTTTACGAGGGCGTCGGCTCGGTCGACGCCATCGACACCGCCATGCGGTTGGGTGCCAACCACCCGATGGGTCCATTGCAGCTCGCCAACTTCATCGGCCTCGACACCTGCCTGTCGGTGATGCAGGTGCTGCACGAGGGACTGGCCGATTCGAAGTACCGGCCGTGCCCGCTGCTGGTGAAATATGTCGAGGCCGGGTGGCTCGGCCGCAAGACCAAGCGTGGCTTCTACGACTACCGCGGCGAGAAGCCGGTACCGACCCGATAGGGCCGTTTTTCGACAATCGGGATAAGAATCCGTCAAGCCGTGCCGGTCCAGATTTCGGCCATGCAAACCGGACCCACTGGCGATACCGCCGCCTCCATCATGAGCATGCAGCAGGAGCTGACGCAGACCCGCGCGGGCCTTGCGGTGCTCAAGGTTCAACGCCAGTCGGAAGAGCGGCTGATCGCCATGCTGGACGCCACCGCCACGGCGCAGCAGCCGGCGCCGCCTGCGCCCGGAACTGGCCTGGTCGTCGACAAATCGGTCTGACGGAGGATTTGACGCGCGCGGACGACACGGTTTTGCCGTCCCCGCTTCACAACAGCGTCACGCGGCCTGTACAGTGTGGTGACGGGCGGATTCGGCCCCGCCCCTGTCAGGGAGCGGTGTGTTTTGACCATCCACGTGCACCAGACCGTCTCGCCGGAAGCGTGTCCGGCCCTGGTGCTGAACGCTGACTATCGGCCACTCAGCTATTATCCGCTGTCGCTGTGGAGTTGGCAGGACGCCATCAAGGCGGTGTTCCTCGACCGGGTGAACATTGTCTCGTTCTACGACCGGACGGTCCGAAGTCCGAGCTTCGAGATCCAGCTGCCGTCCGTCGTCTCGCTGAAGTCCTATATCAAGCCATCCCGCCACCCTGCCTTCACCCGGTTCAACGTCTTCCTGCGCGACCGTTTCACCTGCCAGTATTGCGGCGAACGCGAGGAGCTCACCTTCGATCACGTGATCCCACGGTCGAAGGGCGGGCAGACCACCTGGGAAAACATCGTCGCCGCCTGTTCTCCGTGCAATCTGCGCAAGAGCGACCGGATGCCCCGCGATGCCGGCATGCATCCGCTGCAGCAGCCCTTCGCGCCGACGGTGCACGACCTGCACCACAATGGGCGGCTGTTCCCGCCCAACTACCTACACGACAGCTGGCTCGACTACCTCTACTGGGATACCGAACTGGAGCCGTAAGCGTCAGTGGGCCGCGGTTGGCCACGGCCTTTGCGCCTGGCCGTAGCGCTCGATGAACCGGGCCAGGCGCAGCACGCCCGGATCGTCGAAGCGGCGCCCGACGATCTGCAGGCCGATCGGCAATCCGCCAGCGCCATAGCCGCAATTCACCGAGATCGCCGGGTTCTCGGCCATGTTCCACGCCACCGTGTAGCCGATATGCTCGAACGGTCGCTCAGGATCGTCGAGCGGCGAGGCGCTGCCGGCCGCAAAGGCCAGGCAGGGCGCGGTCGGCGACAGGATGAAATCGTGGTCGCGGAACAGCGCCGCGGCGGTGTTGCGCATCTCCATGGTGCGGTTGTAGCCGCGCATCACGTCGAGGCCGGAGCGGCGGGCGCCTGATTCGGCCCAGGCCCGGATGTAGGGCAGCACCAGGGCGCGCCGCTCCTCCGGCAGGCGGGAGAGGTCGTCCCACGCCCGCACTCGCCAGAAATCGTCGAGCCCGTCGAGCATGGCCCGCGTCAGCAATGCCGGCACGGTCTCGACCACGGTGCCGGCACTGGCAAACAGGGCTGCGGCTGCTGCGACCGCGTCCAGCGTCGCCCCGTCGGGGTCCATGCCGGCGCCGATCTCGAGCATCAGGCCGATGCGCAGTCCGCGCAGATCGTGCTCGAGATTGGACCAGTCGATCGCCTGCGGCGGCAGGGCCGTCGGGTCGCGCCAGTCCGGGCCTGACAGCACCCGCATCATCAGCGCGGCATCGGCCACGGTGCGGGTCATCGGGCCGGCGACGCGGCCCAGATAGGCGGGATCGACCGGCACCCGGCCATGGCTCGGCTTCAGGCCGACAATGCCGCACCAGCCGGCGGGCAGCCGCACCGAGCCTCCGATGTCGGTGCCGAGATGCAGCGGGCCATAGCCGGCGGCGGCGGCCGCGGCGGCACCGGCGCTGGACCCGCCGGGGTTGCGCGAGGCATCCCATGGGTTGCGGGCCAGCGCATGGAAGCTCGACAGTCCGGAGGACAGCATGCCGTAGTCCGGCATGGTGGTCTTGGCGAACAGGATGGCGCCGGCCTCCCGGAGCCGGGCGGCCGGCGGTGCGTCGGCCTTTGCCGGAACCAACTCGGTCGCGGCCGTGCCGAGCGGCACCGGCACGCCGCGGGTGGCGATGTTTTCCTTCACGGTGACGGGAACGCCGTCGAGCGGCCCGATGGGGGCGCTGCGGCGCCAGCGCGCGGCCGAGCGTTCCGCCTCTGCCATGGCGGCATCCGCGTCGAGCGCCCACAGCGCGCACAGCTCCGGTTCGCGCCCGGCGACGCGGGCCAGTACCGCCTCCATGACGGCGGGTGGCGTGAGTGAGCCGTTGCGGTAGGCCTCGATCAGGGCCACGGCCGTCAGGTCGGGATCAGCGCGCACGGGATACCTCCAGCTGTGCCGAGCCTAGCCCTGCATGACACGGGCCGGAAGCGGCATTGCCGCGTGTCAGCCCCCCGCGCGGCCCAAGCCTTCAGGCAGGCGCGATGGCCATTTGCGATTTTCCAGGGATCATCCTGAGGCGGAGGGCTCAGGTCGCGATCCGGGGGGCAGCGCGGCGCGGGCACCGGCTGCGGCCAGCAGGGCCAACCCGAGGGCGACGAGGGCGTTCCAGGCGGCGAGCGACAGGCCGAGGATGCGCACGGCGACCTCGTCGCAGCGCACGACCTTTACGGTCTCCAACTGGCGCAGGAAGTCGCCCATCGCGGCAGGGCGGGCGATGCCGCCGGTACAGCCGGTCGGCCCGGCCCACAGGCCCCACTCGACGCCGGCATGGTAGGCACCGCCCACCGACCCGGCGAGGAACAGCAGTGCGAGGAGACCCAGCGCCAGCGCCACCACGCGCCTGCGCGGTTGTCGTGCTGCAAGCGCGGCCGCGGCTGCGGCCAGCACTGTGCCGGCATAGTAGGGAATTCGCTGCTGCAGGCAGAGGTCGCAGGGCTTGACGCCAAGGCCGTGCTCGATGAACAGCGCACCACCGACGGTAGCCGCCGCGATGACGGCGACGGCCGCCGCCGCCCGGGCCGGCGTCAGCACCGGCACGGTCACACAAGCCTCGTGGCGATCCAGAAGCCGAGGACGATGAACACGACGATGACCACCATGAACAGGCCGAAATGCCGGTCCAGCAGCGCACGGGCCTGGTCGCCGAACCGGTTGAGCAGCGCCGCCAGCAGGAAGAACCGGGCGCCGCGTGTGATCAGAGACAAGAGGACAAACAGGGCGAAGTTGTAGTGCAGCACGCCGCTGACGATGGTGACGAGCTTGTAGGGGATCGACGTGACGCCCTTG
>JBMOJG010000413.1:0-3723 GCA_049316925.1 Alsobacter sp.
GCGCTCGATCGGCCAGGAGATGATCGCCGATGTGCCCACCGGCTGCTTCCTGTCAGGTGGCGTCGATTCATCGCTGGTCGCAGCCCTGATGCGCCAAATGGCCGGCGCACCGATCCCAGCTTCACCGTCGGCTTCGACCAGCCCGGCTATGACGAATCCGCTCACGCCGCCGCGGTTGCAGCCCATCTCGGCACGACCCACCACGCAATCCGGGTGGGTCCCAGAGAGGCCGCCGAGGTCCTTTCATCGCTCGCGACCCAGTTCGACGAGCCTGTCGCCGACATGGCAGCGATTCCGACGCATCTCGTGTCACGTCTGGCGCGCGAGACCGTCACGGTGGCGCTGTCGGGCGACGGTGGCGACGAATTGTTCGGCGGATATGACCGCTACGCCCAGGCCGAGGCGCTGGTGGCGAGGCTCGGCGGCCTGCCTGACAAGGTGCGGCAGGCCGGCGCGGCGATGCTGAGGGCCGCCCCTGCCCCGCTTCTCAATGCCGCCGGCCGCCTGCTGCGGCAGCCACCCGGGCGGACCGGCAGCCGCGCCCGCCGGCTTGCGCAGGCGCTCGAGGCCGGCTCTAGGCTCGATGTGTATCGCAGCCTGGTCGAGCTGTGGCCCGATGCAGGCGCCCTCTCGCCCCGTTCCGCAGATGCTCCCGGCATCTGGACGCTGGCCGATGCTGATCTGGCCGGCCTCCCGGGGATGCTGCCCTTCCAGCTCGCCGACGCCCACACCTATCTGCCCGACGTCCTGCTGGCGAAGATGGACCGCGCCAGCATGGCCTGCGGACTGGAGGTTCGCGTTCCGCTGCTGAACCATCGGCTCGCGGCGCTGGCCTGGCGGCTGCCGGAACAGATGAAGCGACGCGACGGGCGGGGAAAAGGGCTGCTGCGGCAGGTTCTGGCGCGCCATGTCCCCGACATACTGGTTGACAGGCCCAAGCAGGGGTTCGGTGTGCCCATGGGCATCTGGCTGCGCGGCCCCCTGCGCGACTGGGCCGAGGCGTTGCTGGCGGCTTCCGCCCTCGAGGCAGCAGGTTTCGCACGGCCCGACATCGTCCTGTCACGCTGGCGGTCGCACCTTGCCGGCGAGGCGGACTGGAGCCACCCGCTGTGGGCGGTGCTGGTCCTGCAGGACTGGTTGCGGCACTGGGCATCGGCCCCAGACACGACCTGAAATTTTTTCGACATAATCATGAAATTGAACAGAAATTCGTCCCAGAATGGCTGTGTCCAAGGCGCCACACGGTAAGGGTGAGTCAACCACGTCAGGGCTCCGGACTTGGTTTCCGCGGTCCTAAGGTGATACTGCGCATTCGAAGAGGTCGGACCGAGTGGTGAGAATGCGCCTTCTGGCGATGCTGATGGCGACGCTGGCCCTTGCGGGCTGCTCCGCCATTCCCAATGTTGGTCCCAGCACGGATGACGTCGCCCAGCAAGCGGGGTCGACTCCGGCCGATGCGCGCTATGAGTTCGTCGATATCGACGCTTCGGTTGTGGATGTGCTGCGGCGGCGTGCTCCCGACAGCTTCCGGACGAATTTCGGCGACTACCGGCCCTCCGTCGAGCCGAAGATCGGCATCGGCGACTATGTGTCGGTGACCGTGTGGGAAGCCGGCGCCGGTGGGCTGTTCTCTGCCCCGCTGATGACCGACCGGTTCTCGACCGGCTCGAAGAGCGCAACCATTCCCGACCAGGCGGTGGGCCGCGACGGCGCCATCTCGGTGCCGTATGCCGGGCGCGTCCGCGTCCTCGGCCGCAGCACTGCGGAGGTGCAGCTCGTTGTCGAGAAGGCCCTCGAGGGGAAGGCCATCCAGCCGCAAGTGCTTGTCAACGTCACGCGCCCGATCAGCAACACTGCAACCGTCGGTGGCGAGGTGACGCAGGGCGCCCGCGTCCCCCTCTCCATGAAGGGCGACCGGCTGCTCGACGTGGTGGCAACGGCCGGCGGCATCCGCGCCCCGGTCAACGAGACCTTCGTGCAGCTGGCGCGCGGTGAGCGCACCGCCCGGGTGGCACTCTCCCGTGTGGTGTCTGATCCGCGAGAGAACATCTTCATCCGTCCCGGCGATGTTCTGACGCTTGTGCGCGAGCCGCAGGTGTTCATCGCCTACGGGGCCACCGGCCGCAACGCCGAGGTGCCGTTCGACGCTGACGGCATCACCCTGTCGCAGGCGCTGGCCAAGGCCGGCGGCCTGATCGATTCCCGCTCCGACCCGGCTGGCGTGTTCATCTTCCGCTACGAGCCGGAGGGCGTCGCCCGCCAGCTGCGCCCCAATAGCTCGCTGATCGAGCGTGGCCGCATGACGCCCGTCGTCTACCGGCTGAACCTGCGCGATGCGAACAATCTGTTTGTCGCCCAGAACTTCCGGATCTTCAGCAAGGACGTGATCTACGTCTCGAATGCATCGCTGACGGACGTCCAGAAGGTTCTGCAGATCTTCAACATGGTGGCATCGCCGGCCGCGACTGGGGCGAGCATCTATACCGGATTCAAGTAGGGCGAGATCGGTATACTGACTGCGCAGCCCACCAGCCGCGGCAGACGCATAAGTTCGGTTGCATTTGCGGTTCGTCTTGGTGGGACGACCCGATCTTGGGTGGTTTTCGGTCGGTTGACTTGAGCCGAACCTTGAACCTTGCGCCCTTTTCCGTCACGAAGGGCACGCTGAATCGTGCGAGGGGGCGTGAATGACGGCCATCATCCCTGTGATCATGTGCGGCGGTGCAGGCACGCGCCTCTGGCCGGCCTCGCGCGAGACCATGCCCAAGCAGTTCATGCCCCTGATCGGACCGCTGTCGACCTTCCAGGCGTCGATGCAGCGGGTGTCGGATCCGGCCGTGTTCGGGCGGCCCATCGTGATCGCCGCCAACGACGTGCGGTTCATCGCCGCCGAGCAGTTGCAGGCCATCGGCATCGACGCAGAGATCGTGCTGGAGCCCGAACGGCGGGATTCAGCGGCCGCCGTGGCGGTCGCGACGGAAGTGGTCGCACGGCGCGCACCGGATGCGGTGGCGCTGGTGATGGCCGCCGACCATGTCGTGACGGACCCGGCCGCCTTCGTGGCCGCCTGCGTGGCGGCCGCCGAAGCAGCCCGCAAGGGGTTCATCATGACGCTTGGCGTCACGCCAACCGGGCCGAACACCGGCTTTGGCTACATTAAGCCCGGCGCAGCCATTGCCGGAACGTCCGGCTTCAAGGTCGACCGTTTCGTCGAGAAGCCGGATCTTGCAACTGCCCGGCGCTATGTCGACGAGGGCTATCTGTGGAACGGCGGGAATTTCCTCTTCCAGGCAGAGGCGATGCGGACCGAGTTCCGGACCCATGCGCCGGCCATTCTCGAGGCTGCATCGGCGGCCCTTGATGCGGCAGCAGCGGATCTGGATTTCGTCCGGCTTGACGCTGCGGCTTTCGGGCAGGCGCCGAAGACGTCCGTCGACTACGCCATCATGGAAAAGACGGCGCATGCCGGCGTTGTGGCGATGGACTGTGGCTGGTCCGACGTCGGCACCTGGGGCGCCGTCTGGGACGTGATGGACCGCGACGGTGCCGGCAATCGTTCGGAAAATTTTACCCAATGGCAACCTCTTTATTGAAGACCATCGCGTGGTTTTGGTCAATGCAGAGGAACAACACTTCTATATTTCCGGTGTCGTGCGCCCCATCGACATCGATCAATACAACAGCGTCAAAAGCGCAATGATCGCGGATGCTGAAATTGAATTC
>JBMOJG010000414.1:0-3718 GCA_049316925.1 Alsobacter sp.
GACGCGGCCCGGCCTTGCCGCAAAGGCGCGCAGGATGCCCGCGACCTGGCGGCGCGCCGCATCGAAACCGTTGCCGGTGTCGACAACCAGGTGCGCCCGCGCCCGCTTGGCCGAATCAGGCATCTGCCGGCCGAGGATGGCCTCGAACCGCTCCGGCGTCATGCCGGGTCGGGCCAGAACCCGGGCTCTTTGCACTGCTTCCGGCGCACTCACCACCACGACGACGTCGCAGCGACGCTCGCCTCCGCCCTCGAACAGAAGCGGGATGTCGAGCACGACCATCGGCCGGCCGGCCGAGACGGCAGCGGTAACAAAGGCTTCCTCAGCTGCACGGACCAGCGGATGAACGATCGCCTCGAGCCGCTTCATCGCGGTCGCGTCGCCCAAGACCCGGGCCGACAGTGTGGGCCGATCAACCACGCCGCCCTGCACCGTGCCGGGAAAGGCAGCCTCGATCGGTGTCGAGGCTGCGCCGCGATACAGTGCGTGGACCGTCGCGTCGGCATCATGCACCGGCACGCCGGCGTCGAGGAACATGGTTGCTGTCGCGGATTTTCCCATGCCGATCGAGCCGGTCATGCCGATCACGAGCGTCACCGGTAGCCCTCGATATCGGAGACGACGAGCGCCCGCAGTTCCGGCGTGACGGTCGGCGTGACGCCGAACCAGCGCGCGAAGCCGGGCACGGCCTGGTGAAGCAGCATGCCGAGGCCGTCGACGGTCCGCAGGCCGAGCCGCCTGGCCGCCGCGAGCAAGGGTGTTTCCAAAGGGACGTAGACGATATCGGCCACGAGGGCGCCCGCAGGCAATTGCGCCAGATCGATGCCAAGCGCCGGCTGACCCTGCATGCCGAGCGACGTGGTGTTGACGAGCAGGCCAGCGCCCGGAAGCACCGTCGCGACATTCGCCCAGGCATGGGCCGTCACCCGCGGGCCGAAGACCGCCGCGAGATCGTCTGCGCGGGACGGCGTCCGGTTGACGACGACGATCCCGCCCGGGATCCGGTCGAGCAGGCCGGCGATGATGCCGCGGGCCGCACCGCCCGCGCCGAGCACGACCGCATGGCCGCCGGTATCCGCCCAGCCCGGTGCAGAGGCATCCAGGCTGTCGACTAAACCCAGCGCATCGGTGTTGTCGGCGTGGAGCAGGCCGTCAGCGCGCCAGAGTGTGTTCGCCGCCCCCAGCAGCCGGGCACGGTCGGTCGGACGGTCAGCCAGGGCGAGCGCTGCCTGCTTGTGCGGGATGGTCACGTTGCCGCCGACGAGGCCGCGGGACGGCAGCGAGGCAATGAACGCGGCAAAGTCCGTCGGCGGGACATCGATGCGCTCGTAGGAGCCCGACAGACCGTGCTGCCGCAGCCAGTACCCGTGGATCAGGGGCGAGCGGGAATGACCGATCGGGTGGCCGACGACAAAAGCATGGCGCCCGGTGCTCATGAAACGACACGTCCGCTGCGGCGCAGGCCCTCCAGCAGCGGCAGGAGCGGCAGGCCCAGAATGGTGAAATGGTCACCCGACAGCGTTTCGAACAGGTGGACCCCGACGCTTTCGAGCTGATAGGCACCGACGGTCGTCGTGACGATGTCGCCGGCGGCGTCGAGATAGCGCGCGATCATGGCCGGGGACAAGGGGCGCATGCGCAGACGCGCGGTGCCAACCGCTTCGAACACCAGACTGTCGTCGCAGTACAGCGCCGCGGCCGCATGGAGCGCGTGCTCGCGCCCACCGAGGCGGGCGAGCTGCGCGGCTGCCGCGGCACGGTTCGCCGGCTTGTGGAAGCTCTCGCCATCAAAAGCCAGCGTCTGGTCGGCACCCAGGACGAGCCGGCCGGGGCGGAGGCGGGATACGGCGGCCGCCTTGGCTCGCGCCAGGCCCAAAGCAACAGCGTCAGGCGCGGCGCCGTTCGACAGCAGCTCGGCCTCCACGGCCCGCTCGTCTATGCGAGCGGGCTCCACCTCGACGGGAATGCCGGCGGCTTCCAGCAGGGTGCGACGCGTTGCGCTGCCGGAGGCGAGCAACAACGGTTCAAGATCCAGCCAGAGGGCGGCGCGCGGCATCTCAGCCCTCGACGATGAATTTCATGCGATGCGACTTGTAGAGGTCCAGAATCGCCGCCGCCGTTTCCTCGATCGATCGGCGAGTGACATCGATGAGCGGCCAGTTGTGGCGGGCGCAGAGCTTACGCGAGAACGCCACTTCCTCTGCCACCGCCATGCGATCGACATAGGGCGTGTCGTCCGACGCGCGCAGGGTCAGAAGCCTGTTCTGGCGGATTTGCACGATCCGCTCAGGGCTGGCCACCAGGCCAACGACCAGAGGGCGACGCACGGTTTCGAGAGCCGTCGGCGGCGGAATGCCGGGCACCAGCGGTATGTTGGCGGTCTTGATGCCACGGTTTGCCAAATAAATGCTGGTCGGCGTCTTGGAGGTCCGGCTGATGCCAACAAGAATGACATCGGCGGTTTCCAGATCCGGCGGCAGCTGTCCGTCGTCGTGCATCATCGTGTAGTTCAACGCGTCGATCCGCTTGAAATAGTCGCCATTGAGGACGTGCTGCGCTCCCGGCCGCTGGGTCGAGGCGGTCCCCAGATAGGACTGGAACAGCGCAAGCACCGGATCCAGCACCGACAGGCAGGGGCAGCCATAGTCCCGGCAGGATTCCTCGAGCCGCTTGGCGAGATCCGGCTCGACGAGGGTGTACAGCACCATGCCGGGTGCGGCCTCCAACTCGGACAGAACCCGATCAAGCTGGGCTGCCGTGCGGACCAGCGGATAGACGTGTTCAATCGCGGATATGCCCTGGTACTGGGCTGCTGCGGCACGGCTCACAGCAATTAGCGTCTCGCCCGTGGCATCAGACACCAGGTGAAGATGAAAATAGCTGCGACCCATGCCCGCCTCCCGTATCCGGCCTTCAGTCCACAGCCCTGTTGACGGCTGTGAACGGCGGGGAGAAACCCGGGGCTTCGGGCCCGGCCGGCCCGCACTGTCGCGCGGCCGGGGACCCGGATCAACAGGCGGTTTGCGCTGGATAGGGATTGTCCCGATTCAACGCGGCATGTGACAGTGCCGGCGGCCGCAACCCCACCAGCCGGCATAAGCACCGGACCGCGTTAACGTTTTGTTAACCTGTCGGGCGGCATTGCGGCGAACAGCGGGCTGGCGCAATCTTGCGGCTGATGAGGACAGGCTGTGGGAGTCCTGTGGAGCGGGTTGAATCCCGCTGGCGGGGTCCCTAACAGAAGACTTAAAAGACTCTCTCAGAAAGGATTCATCTTTGATTTCCTCTTCCCTCCAAAGCGCCAAGCCGATGATGCGGGTCCTTGCCGGCGAAAGGCTGGAGCGACCGCCGCTATGGATCATGAGACAAGCCGGTCGCTATCTCCCGGAGTATCGGGAGATCCGCGCAAAGGCTGAAAACTTCATGTCGTTTTGCTACTCACCTGCCCTGGCGGCCGAGGCGACCCTGCAGCCGATCCGGCGCTTTGGCTTCGACGCCGCGATCCTGTTCTGCGACATCCTCGTGGTTCCGGATGCGCTCGGGCAGCCTGTCAGCTTCGTCGAGGGCGAAGGGCCGAAGCTCGACCCGATCACAGGGGGAGACAGGCTCGCACGCCTTCACGATGCGATCGATCTGGAACGCCTGGCACCGGTCTTCGAGGCGATCGAGAGGGTCAAGGGCAGTCTGCCAGCCGAGACGACCTTTCTGGGCTTCTGCG
>JBMOJG010000415.1:0-3716 GCA_049316925.1 Alsobacter sp.
CCCACAGGATCATCGGCCGCCACGCCATGGCGCGGCCGTGGCGCGCCGCCAGCGCCTGCAGCGGCTGGCGCATCAGATAGGCGTAGGGCGAGGCGAAATCGAACCAGACGTCGATTGGCGCCGGCATGGTCATGGGGCGGGCTCCGTCACGGGGTTGCCGGCATGGCCAGCGCCGGGGAGGGCGGGCGGGCGCAGGCGGCGCGGTAGTCGCGCTCCATGGCGGCCACGATGGTCTCGACCGGCAGGATGCTGTCGATGCCGCCGACGCCGTGGCCGGCGGTCCAGATGTCCTTCCACAGCCGCGCCTCGGTGTCGACGAGGCTGCTGACGTCGGGGCGCTTGGGCGGGAGGGTGTCGAGATCGATGCCCCACCGCTCCAACGAGGGGCGCAGGAAGTTGCAGCCGATGCCCGACAGCCGGTCGGTGTAGACGAGGTCCGACACGTCCGAGGCGAGCAGCATCTCGCGATAGCTGTCGGAGGCGCCGGATTCCTCCGAGGCGACGAAGCGGGTGCCCACATAGGCGAGGTCGGCGCCGAGCATCTCTGCGGCACGAATCTGGTGGCCGTCATTGATGGCGCCGCCGAGCACCAGCAGCCCGTCCCAGAACGCGCGGATCTCGCGCACCAGCGAGAAGGCGCTCTGCAGCGGCGCGTGGCCTGCCGCGCCGCCACCGACGCAGATGAGACCGTCGACGCCCGACTCGGCCGCCTTGCGGGCGTGCTGGGCGGTGGTGACGTCGCACAGCACCGTGCCCCCATAGGCGTGCACCGCCTCGACCACGGGGCCGGGATGGCCGAGCGAGGTCAGCACCAGCGGCACCTTGTGCTTGACGACGATGGCGAGATCGCCCTCGAAGCGCGGGTTGGTGCGGTGGACCACCAGATTGACGCCCATCGGCCCGACGGGCCGGCCCGGATGAGCCTTCGCAAAGCCAGCGAGCTCCTCGGCCATCTCGGTCAGCCAGTCGTCGAGCTGGGCTGCCGGGCGGGCATTGACGTGCGGGAAGGTGCCGGCAATGCCGGCCTTGCACTGCGCCACGACGAGGCGCGGAAACGAGACCAGGAACATCGGCGCGCCGATCACCGGCACACGGAGGCGACCGGCGAAGACGGCGGGGAGGGGGCGGGACGGGGTGGGCAGCATCGATCAGGCTCCGGAGAAGACCCGGTCAGCCTAGCACCTCCACCGGCGCTGTCCTCAAGGCCGGCGATGCTGCGGTTCAGGGCAACGCGAACTCCGCGCCGTAACGCGCCTCGAAGCGGTCGGCGAGCGCGCCCAGTTCCGCTCCCAGGACCGCATGGTCGATCAGCGCGCTGCGCATCAGGCCGGTCTCGAACACCGAAAAGGCGCTGACCGCGCGCTCGCCTCGCAGCGCCCTGACCCGCTCCAGCACATGGTCGTGGGCGCGCTTGTAGGCGATCATGTAGAACAGTGCGCGGGGCTCGCGGGCGATCTCGGCGGTGACGGTCAGCAGCTTGCCCAGTTCATCGAGCGGCATCGTCTCGACCTTGCAGATGCGCGGGCCGCCGTCCAGGTCCTCGAGCTGGTCGTAGATGCCGACACGGTCGATGCCGGTGACGCGGCCCTCGACGTCGAACACCGGCAACACCGGGTAGAGCCGGCAGATGGTCGGCCGCGTGCCGTGGTCGCAGGCGCAACCCTGGCGCTTGCTGACGATGGATTCCATCAGGATCGAGCGGCTGCCGAACACGTAGGGAACCGCCCGGTGGGCATGGTCCTGGAACTGTGCCAGCAAACCCCTGGACTCCAGATACGCGTATTCGCCGGGAAGCAGCGGCAGCTCCTGGCCGGGCGTCCTGCCGACAAACTTGAAGTGCGCCTTGTGGCGGCTGAAGGAGCAGCAATGCGCATCGCCGCAGAGCTGCCAGCACCCCGGCACATAGACGAGGTCGGTCGCCTGGATCACGTCGAAATCGATCTGCGCTGCCATGCTCACAATGCCCCGCTCAAGCCTGAACGAGGAAAGCAGGCAGTCGTTAAAATAGGCGGACAAAAAAGCCGCTGTTTTCGATGCAGAGGACAGTCGTCAGCGCTCAGGCGAGGCGGCTCGCCATCAGGGCGAAACGGACCTTCACCACGCTCCACTGGCGGTAGAACGCGATCAGCTCGTTCCAGGGCTTGGCGATGCGCGACAGGCCGGAGAGCGCCGCCACCACGGTGCCGACATCGCTCTGGCCGCGGATCACCAGATAGCCGCCCAGCGCCAGCGCGGCGACGACGCCGAGCGCGTTCAGCGTGTTGATGGCGAATTTCGAGCCCTGCTTGAGCAGGTGGACCTGGCGCTGCAGGTCGTAGACGGCGTCGAAATGCTGCTGCGCCGTCAGGCCGGGGGCCGTTTCGCCAGACCCGATGACCCGGTCGGCGGCGCGCTGGATGTGGCTGACGCGCTCGCGCACCAGCGCGGTCACGCGGCGCTGCACGTCGAGCACGATGAAGGCCTGCGGTGCGACGACAGCGAGGGCGACGAGCCCGAGCAGCGGCTGGCTGGCGGCGATGAAGGCCAGCACGCTGGCGAGCGTGCCGATCTGCACCACCGGCATGGCGAAGGCGCTGCCGGCAAAGCTGCCGACCACCTCGGCCTCGCCCGACAGCATGTTGACGAGGGTGCCCTGCGGGATCGCCGTGGCATCCGGCGTCGCCTGGTGGGCGAGCACGCGCTTGCGGATGGCCAGCACCGCCGTCTCGCCGGTGCGCGCTGTGCCGTAGCCGAGCGCGAATTTCAGGCCGGCGACCAGCAGCACCACGGCCGCATACCATATGGCAAGCTGTACCAGCTCGGGGACCGGCATGGCCGCGCCGAGCCCGTTGATGATCGCCTTCTGGAACTCCAGCGGGGCGGCGGTCAGCAGCGCGATGACGACGGCAAGCCCGATCAGCATCATCTGCCGGCGTCCGGTCAGCAGCCAGATACGGCGATAGAGGCCCGCCTTCGGGTCAGGAAAGGCCCTGCCTGGATCCTCGGTCGTCATCAGGTGGCCTCCCACGCGGTGTGGGCCGCACCCTAGCAGGCTGTCGCGGAACGCAAATGGCTCGCGTGGCCGACCCACCCGACCGGGGCCTGCCGCGCCGACGCGGCAGGGCTTCGGATCACCCGTTCAGTGGACGAGGCGCGCGTAGGCTGGCCCGGGGATCGGCAGGACATTGTTCAGCGTGCCCGGAAACGGGATCGGGCTGCTGCTCGGCTTCCAGTTGATGTTGATCACGCCGTTGCCCTTCCAGGTGACGCCATCGATGATCCACGTCGTCCATTTCGCGGTGATGGTCGGCGTTCCGTTGTTCGTCCATGTGAAGGCCGTGTAGGGCAGGTAGACCACGCCGTGCAGATCCACGGTCGCGTTGTGGAACGTGCCATCGCCGGCCCTGCGCTCGCCGGTGACGACGATGCCGGCCAGCGACCCCGACGTGGGCGCGGCGAGCCTGATGGTCGAGGACGACCAATCGATGGGCGTCGAAGTACCGTAGCTGACGATGGTCACGCCGCTGCCCGTCACGGTCGAATTCGCGATCGAGAACGTGCCGTTGTTGATGAAATAGGTCCCCGGATTCAGCGTCACCGTTGAATTGCCGTTGATGTTCAGTCCTCCGCAATAAACGCCCGGAGACAACGTGACTGTCTGGTTGGCCACAACCTTGTTCGTTGCCGTGCAGGTGCCCATTGTCGGAATGACCATGCCGGCGAGCGGATCCGGGACA
>JBMOJG010000416.1:0-3714 GCA_049316925.1 Alsobacter sp.
ACGCCGTCGTCTTCACCTTTGCCCGCGCCAAGGCGCTGCATGCAGCCGGCAAGGGCGACCTCACCTTTGCGCTGGGCGCGCTGAAATACAGCAAGGCCGAGAAGATCGATGACCTGACCGTGCGGCTCG
This sequence comes from Alsobacter sp., assembly GCA_049316925.1. GTDB lineage: Bacteria > Pseudomonadota > Alphaproteobacteria > Rhizobiales > Beijerinckiaceae > Alsobacter. The sequence continues at coordinate 130 of JBMOJG010000416.1, forward strand.
TCATGGAGCAGCCGGACCCGATCATCACCTCGCACATGGTCAATCCCGAGCTGTCGATCCTGCCGCCGAAATACTACTCCGAGAACCCGCCCGAGAAGGTCGCGTTCGCCCCGGTCGGCGTCGGCGGCTACCGCTTCGTCTCGTACAGGGCCGGTCAGGGCATCGTGCTCAAGGCCTTCGACAAGTACCGCCTCGGCAAACCGCCGGTGGACGATGTCATCGTCAAGGCCGTGCCGGAAGTGGCGACCCGCATCAGCGAGCTCAAGGCCGGTTCTGCCGACCTGATGGTCGGCGTGCCTGCCGACCTGAAGCCGAGCCTGGAGAAGACGCCGGGCGTGAAGGTCATCGTGGCGCCGAGTTATCGCCGGCTGTTCGTGGCGATCAAGCAGGGTCGCCATCCAGCCCTAGCCGATGTGCGCGTTCGCCAGGCCATGAACCACGCGGTGAACTGCCAGGAGATTTCCGCCGCGCTCATGGGCGGCATGGCCAATTGCAGCATCGACCTGATCAACACGCCCTACAACAACCCCGCCCTCAAGCCGTTCGCCTATGACCCGGCCAAGGCAAAGAAGCTGCTCGACGAGGCCGGCTGGATGCCCGGCCCCGGTGGCGTCCGCGTCAAGAACGGCATGCGCCTCGCGCTCGACATGGACACAACCAACGGCTCCTACCTGATGGACAAGGAGATCGCCCAGGTCATGGCCGATTCCTGGAAGCAGGTCGGCATCGAGATCAAGGACCTGCGTGTCATCGACAACGCCATCAACGCCCAGCTCCGCGCCAAGCAGGGCGCCGGCTATCGCGACCTGATGAACAGCTCCTCCGGCCCCGACTACACCTGCCAGGGCGACCTGCTGCTGGTGCAGAAGGACTCAGGCTCCAACCGCATGAGCTGGGTCGACGACAAGTTCGAGGCCATGTTCAAGGCTTTCAACGAGGAGTTCAACGAGAGCAAGTGGCAGGCCATGTGCCATCAGGCCGAGGCCTACGTCGCCGAGCAGGCGCCGGTGATCTGGATGTTCACCGAGCCGACGCTGTACGGCGTCTCCGACCGCCTGTCCTACCAGGCGCGGCCCGACGGACGGGTCTATCTCAACCTCGTCCTCAAGGGCGTGAAATAGCGCGGCAGCCCGTCGAGTGCGAGCGGAGGCGTCCGTGTCTGACTACCGCATCGCGGCCATGCCGCCGCAGGTCCCGGCGGCATTGATCGAGAACCTCTCGCGGGTGGAGACAGCCACCATCGGCCACACCCGCCAATTGGGGTTCATGGACCGGACCATCCAGTCGCTGCTGCGCGGACGACGCATTGCGGGGACCGCTGTCACCCTCGCCAGTCCCGGTCCGGACTCCACGCTCCTGCACCACGCGCTGGGCCTGCTGCGGCCGGGCGACGTGCTGGTCCTCGACCGGCTGGGCGATGACCGCTACGCCTGCTGGGGTGGCGGCGTCACCATCGCGGCGCAGGTCGCCGGCGCGGTCGGCGCCATCCTCGACGGGCCCTGCACGGACCGCTCCGAGATCGAGGGTATGAGTTTCCCGCTTTGGTGCCGCGGCGTCTCGGCGGTGACGGCGCGCCAGTGCAATCTCGGCGGAACGCTGAACCTTCCCGTGACCTGCAGCAAAGTCCCAGTCAGCGCCGGCGACGTGATCCTGGCCGACGAGTCGGGCGTGGTCGTGTTGACCGCCGCCGAGGCACAGGCCGTGGCCGACGCCGCTCTGGCCCGTCAGGACCGCGGGCTGGTCACCGAGGCGCGACTGCGGGGCGGCGAGAAGCTCGGCGACATCAACGGCGCGACGAGCCTCGTGCTCGCCGCGCTCGCGTCACGCGACTGAGGCGACGTCGCTCTCTCTCTCGCCGGTGGCGGTGGAGGACGGTGGCAGACGGCATGACTGAGCCCCCGGGAACGGACGACCACCGGGCACGGGACGACCGAAGCACAGGAGAGGGACGCAATGAACAGATTTCACACAGTAATTGGCGGGCTTTTCGCAGCCGCCGTCGTCGCGGGGCCGGCGCCGTCCGGCGCCCAGACGCTCACCATGGGCGTGCGGGCCGGCCCGGAGTCGATGGACCCGCACTTCAACGCGCTCGGCGTGCATGTCGAGGCGATGAAGCATGTCTTCGACACGCTGGTGAAGTCGAACGAGAAGCTCCAGGTCGAGCCCTCCCTGGCCGAGTCCTGGAAGCCGATCGACACGACGACCTGGGAGTTCAAGCTCCGCAAGGGCGTCAAGTTCCACGACGGTTCGGACTTCACGGCCGATGACGTGAAGTTCTCGATCGAGCGCATCCCGGCCGTGACCGGCCCCAATCCGGCGACGCTCTACACGCGCCGGATCAAGGAGGTCCGTGTCGTCGATCCGCTCACGGTTAACCTCGTGACGGACAGCGCCGCGCCGACATTGCCCAACGACCTCGTGCGCCTGTTCATCGTCTCGTCGAAGGCTGCAGCCGGCCTGACCCGTGAGACCTCGAACGAGACGTTCAATTCCGGCAAGGCCGCCATCGGCACCGGCCCCTACAAGTTCGTGTCCTGGACGCCCAAGGGTGACCTAGCGCTGGTCCGCTTCGATGGCTACTGGGGCGGCCCCCAGCCCTGGGAGCGGGTGGTGCGCAAGGAGATTTCCAATGACGCATCGCGTGTCGCGCAATTGCGCACGCGCCAGGTCGACATGATCTCGCGCGTCTCTGCGGCGGACGTCGCGACCCTGCAGAAGGACGTCGCGCTCAGCGTCCCGACGCAGGACACCATCTTCGTTTTCCTGCTCGACTTCGACATGCGCGAGAAGACGCCGCAGGTGAGTGCCAAGGACGGCACGCCGCTGGCGGCCAACCCGTTCCGCGACCCACGCGTACGCGAGGCGATCGACCTCGCCATCGACCGGCGCGCGCTCGGCGAGATCTCCATGGAGGGCATGGGTTCGCCGGCGACCCAGCTCGTGTCGGATGGCATCTTCGGCTACAATTCGGCAGTTACCGTGCCCAGGCCCGACCTCGACAGGGCCAAGCAGCTGCTGAAGGACGCTGGCTATCCCGACGGGTTCCGCTTCACGCTGAGCTTTACCGTCGACCGGCTCCCCGGCGACAAGGAGATTGGCACGACCCTGGCGCAGATGCTGGCCAGAATCGGAATCCAGGTGCAGCCCAACGGCGTCCCCGTGAGCATCCTCTTCGCGGCACGGCCGCGTGGTGAACTCTCGGCCACGATGGCGGGCTGGGGCACGATCACGGGCGAGGCCTACTACACCTATTCGGCGATCGCGCACTCCAACGACGCGGCCAAGAAGCTCGGCCAGTTCAACTGGCGCTCCTACGCCAACCCCGAGGTCGACAGGCTGATCGACGCGGCAGGCAGCGAGCTCAACGACGCCTCCCGCCGGGAGATGCTGAGCAAGGCGGCCGCGATCTTCACGGCCGACCGCGCGACACTGCCGCTGACGGTGATCAAGTACGCGTGGGCGGTCTGGAAGGACAAGGCCCAGACGGTGCGCCTGCGCTCCGACGAGGAGACGCTGGCCATGGACGTGATCCCGGTCAAGTAGGCCGGCGGCACGATGGCGTCGCGCGGCTAGTCCAGCCGCGCG
>JBMOJG010000417.1:0-3706 GCA_049316925.1 Alsobacter sp.
TTGGCATGGGTGACGACAATGCCCTTGGGCATGCCGGTCGAGCCCGACGTGTAGATCATGTAGGCGGGATGGTCGGGCGTCAGGCCGAGCGCGCGCGGATCGAGCGCCGCGCCGGGCTGGCCATAGGCCACGGCAGCCGTAAGCACGGGCACGCCGGCCTCGGCGGCACGGCCCTCGAAGGCCTCGCAGGTCAGCAAGCCCTTGGCCCTGGCGTCGCCGAGGCAGACCGCGATGCGATCAACCGGCGCGTCGGCATCGAAGGGCAGCCAGGCAGCGCCCGACTTGGTAATGGCCAGCTGACCGATGAGGAGCGCAACGCCGCGCGGCATCCACAGCCCGACCACGTCGCCCGGGCCGATGCCACGGGCATTCAGGCCGCGCGCAATGGCGTTGGCGGTGGCCTCCACCTGCGCATAGGTGAGGCTCTCGTCGCGACAGATCAAAGCGGGGTGATCCGGCCGGACGGCCGCGGTCGCTACAAAGATCTCGGCGAGAACCTCGTCGCGCACGAGATCGGCACGCACCGGACCACGAAGCACGGGCGTTTCGGCAGCGACGGCGGAAAGGTCGACATGGCTGGTCATCGTCAGGCTCCAGGCGCCTTTGGGGCTGCCACGCGCCTGGAGTACACCGTGGCGATGCCACGGCGGTTCCAGCTTGTCGCGTATGGCGTTGCCCCCGCAGCGCCCCTTAGCGGCCGATTGAGCGGCCACGATTGGCGCCCCTTGGCCGACGCTGCGCACGACTCCGCGTTGCAGCGTGAGACGGTTGTGTCAAAGCGCGGCTGAACCGGTGATGAACGAAACTGAACGGCTCTGTTCAGAATGCCGGGCCGTCAGACCCAGCGGTAGCTGCCGCCCTCGAACAGCAGCACCCTGCCCTGCCAGATATCGACCGATGGCGCCTGGCCTGCCGACAGGCCGCAGAGCAGCCGCAGCAGGGCGCGGGCTACGCCACCGTGCGAGACGACGACCATGTCGTGCGCCACCCCCGTCGCGAACGGACGCATCCGCTCGGTGAGCATCGCATAGCTTTCGCCACCAGGCGGAACGAAGGCCCATTTGTCGGCTTCCCGGGCGCGCGCCGCGGCCGGATCCGCCTTGCGGAGCTCCTTCCAGGTCAGGCCTTCCCAGCGGCCGAAGGAGATCTCGCGCAGATCAGGATCGAGCGTGTAGTCGGTTTCAGGCAGGCGCAGCGCACGCCGTGCGATCTCGGCGGTCTCGCGGGTCCGGCCGAGCGGGCTGACCCGCCACGGGATGGCACCCGGATCGGCAACGAGCCCGGCCAGGCGGCCGGCGACCTCGTCGGCCTGGGTACGGCCGCGCGCATTGATCGGGATATCCTGCTGACCCTGCAGCCGGCCTTCGGCATTCCAGTCGGTCTCGCCGTGCCGGATGAAATAGAGGCGGCGCGGGGGTGGCGCCGTCAGGGCCATGGCGTTCAGCCCTTGTCGAGGGTGATGTCGGGCGCGTCCGGGTTCTTCATGCCGACGACATGGTACCCGGCATCGACGTGGAGAATCTCGCCGGTCATGCCACGAGCCAAGTCGGACACCAGATAGGCAGCCGTATCGCCGACCTCCTCCGTCGTGACGGTGCGGCGCAGCGGCGAATTATACTCGTTCCAGCGAAGGATGTAGCGGAAATCGCCGATCCCGGAGGCCGCAAGCGTCTTGATCGGCCCTGCCGAGATGGCGTTGACGCGAATGTTGCGCGGGCCGAGATCAGCCGCCAGATAGCGCACGGAGGCCTCAAGAGCCGCCTTGGCGACGCCCATGACGTTGTAGTGGGGCATCCACTTTTCGGCGCCGTAATAGGTCAGCGTCACCATCGAGCCGCCCTTGTGCATCAGCTTCTCGGCCCGCTGAGCCACAGCGGTGAACGAATAGCAGGAGATCAGCAGCGATTTGGTGAAGTTCGCCTCGCTGGTCTCGATGTAGCGGCCGGTGAGCTCGTCCTTGTCCGAGAACGCGATGCAGTGGATCAGGAAGTCGAGGCCGCCCCACAACCGGTCGACCTCGGCGAACACGGCGTCGATGCTGGCGCCATCGGTGACGTCGCAATGGCCGACAACGGCGGCGCCCAGTTCGGCCGCCAGCGGGCGGACGCGTTTCTCCAGTGCCTCGCCCTGGTAGGTGAAGGCAAGCTCGGCGCCGTGCGCGTGGGCCGACCGCGCAATGCCCCAGGCGATCGAGCGATTGTTGGCGACCCCCATGACGAGGCCGCGTTTGCCGGCAAGAAGGGAGGACGCCGGGGAGGTCTGATCGTGCATGGGGGACCGTTTGTCGGTTGCGTGACGGGCGCTGGGGCCCCGGCATCATTAGCCGAAGCCCCTCGGCGGCGGAAGCACCCGTGGAAGGCACCGTGGGGAAAAGCCTGCTTGCGTCGTGAAAACATCATGCAGGAGGCTCCGGCGGAAAGCGCGGACCTGCGCCATGCAGCCGGATGGCATCGCGCGCAGCAAGTGCTATAAGCGCGCCCGCGGCGGGCCGGATCCAATCCGGCTCACGCCCTGCCGGCGAGACGATAGAGCCCGCGACAACGAGGTTATCCGTGACCGAAAGCGCAGCGGCGGCGGCCCGGCCCGCGTCGGACCATGGCCACAAGCAGGGCATCTGGGGCCTGACGCTGGGAAGCGTCGGCGTCGTCTACGGCGATATCGGAACCAGCCCCCTCTATGCGTTTCGAGAGGCGCTGGCTGCCGCGGCGGGAACCCATGGCACACCCGGGACCATCGTTCCTGTTCCGCGCGATACGGTGCTCGGCGTCCTGTCGCTGATCGTCTGGTCGCTGCTGCTTGTCGTCACCGTGAAATACGTCCTGATCCTGCTGCGGGCGGATAACAACGGCGAAGGCGGCACGTTGTCGCTGATGGCGCTGGCCCAGCGCGCGCTCGGCAGGGGGCGGACTGTCGTGCTCGCTCTCGGCGTGATCGGCGCCGCGATGTTTTATGGCGACTCGGTCATCACGCCGGCCATTTCGGTGCTGTCGGCGGTTGAAGGCCTGAAACTGATCACGCCCGCGTTCAGCGGCTATGTGGTGCCGATCACAGTTGCGATCCTGATCGTCCTGTTTGCGGTGCAAAGCCGAGGCACGGCCAAGGTCGCAACCTTCTTCGGGCCGGTCATGGCCCTCTGGTTCGCCGTTCTGGCGATCGGGGGGCTGATGCACATCAGCGATGACCCCGGGGTCGTTCTGGCCCTCAACCCGGTCTACGGCGTCGCTTTCGTGCTCGAACACAAGATGATTGGCCTCGTCACCCTCGGTGCGGTGTTCCTCGCGGTCACTGGCGGCGAGGCACTCTATGCGGATCTTGGCCATTTCGGCCGCCGTCCGATCCAGATCGCATGGCTCGGGCTCGTCCTGCCTGCTCTCGTGATCAACTATTTCGGGCAGGGAGCGCTCGTGCTCGCTCACCCCGAGGCGATGGAGAACCCGCTGTTCCGGCTGTACCCCGACTGGGCGCTGATCCCGGTCGTCGGGCTCGCCACCGCCGCAACGGTGATCGCCAGCCAGGCCGTGATCACCGGGGCGTTCTCGCTCACCCGGCAGGCCGTCCAGCTCGGGTTGCTGCCGCGAATCGAGATCCGGTTCACCTCGGAAACCCATTCGGGACAGATCTACATTCCCCGCATCAACTCGCTCCTGCTGATCGGCGTGCTGATCCTGGTGTTCCTGTTCCGGTCGTCCAGCTCGCTGGCGTCGGC
>JBMOJG010000418.1:0-3706 GCA_049316925.1 Alsobacter sp.
ATCGTTAAATCATGAAACACGATTATTTAAGAAGCTCTGCGATCTTCTCGGGCGCGACGCCAGCATGCGACGCCTTGCCCTTGATCTCGACCTCCCAGTTCTCTTGCCCGACCGCCCCGACGATCAGCTGCGAGGCAAGCTGAGCATCGACGTTGAAGCACATGGCCGGTCCGCCGAGGACCGCGGGATCAAGCTCCCGCGCACCGTGCAGGCCACTTTCCTCGCGGACCGTGAAAAGCAACGTCATCGGCGGGTGGGGAAGATTGTGCTTCAGCAGCGTCTCGACCAGCGTGACCAGCATGGCGCAACCCGTCCGGTTGTCACCCCCGAGCGCGGTCGTTCCATCCGACACGATGCGGTCGCCCTTGCGCTCCGGCTTGGCCCCGGCGCAAAGCGGCACGGTGTCGAGATGGGTCGAGAACAAGAGCCTCGGCCCGGGGCGCGTGCCCGGAAGCTCGACGATCAGGTTGCCGGTCTCGGTCGGCAGCGGAATCCGCGTGTGGGCATCGTCGAAGCGGATCGCCGAGTCGGGTACGCCGACGCTCTTCAGCTCGTCGATGACCGCCGCAGCGATCTTCGCCTCATGGCCGGTCACCCCGTCGACCGACAGAAACCGCATGAGATGGCGTTCAGCCGACGTCTCATCGAGAGGGATCGTGGTCGCGCTCATGAAGCATATCCTTGTGCTGCGAAAAACTGAGATGTTCAGGTGAAGTCGAGACCGACGAAACGATACCCCTGCCCTTCAGCGAGCCGGCGAGGTGACTCCTTGGCATGGATGCCTCTGCCGCCGGAGATGCGCTGAACACAGGAACCCTTGCGTGCTTTGAAACGGAGCCACCAGTTTACGATCGGCCTGCACGACAAAGGAAGCGCCCGAAACGATGCAGCGTAACCGCGAAAGGCCGTTCTTTTGCAACATCAACGATGTGAGCGACGATGCTCGGTCTGCGACAGTCAGGCCTTGTAACTCTCTTGATCCCCCTCCACACCCTTTGGGTTCTTTTTTCTTTTGGTTCGATGTTCGACCGGGCAGCCGCGGTTGTCGTTGATTTGATGTCCCATGATTGTCTGTCCGTCCCAATTTCCGCCGTTCGGAAACGCCTGCAGGCGGGACGTCCGCTGCCGCGACAGCCCGGCGCGCCCGGGTCCTGCCCGACCGATACGACGCGTTGTAGACCGTCGCAGGCGCCCCGTTGAAGCGGCGAGCGTCACCTTCTCGGCTGGTGGGGCCGCAGGGATTTCGATAGGTTCTCAGACGAGCCACGCGGACGGGTCAGATGGATTCGCTGTTTCACCAGGACGAGCCAGACAGCAGTGCCCTCGTGTCCACGGGGCATCTGCCATCCGGCACTCTGATCGACACCCTGCTGGCCGAAGGTCATGCGCGATACAGGGCCGTCGAGGACGGCGTGGTGGCGGACTACATTCCCGCGCTGGCAACTGCTCCAGCTGACCTCTTCGCGATCAGCATGGTCGGGGTCGACGGATCGACCCATACCATCGGCGATGTTGAGCGTGAGTTCTCGATCCAGAGCATCGCGAAGCCGTTTGTCTTTGCCCTTGTGTGTCAGGCGCTCGGTGGCGGCGAGGCCCGCCGCAAGATTGGCGTGAATGGCACGGGTCTGCCCTTCAACTCGGTGATGGCGATCGAGCTCAACAAGGACCGGACCATGAATCCGATGGTCAATGCAGGAGCGATCGCCACCACCAGCCTCGCACCGGGTGAGACCGCGGAAGAAAAGTGGGACTTCGTGCGAAGCGGCCTGTCCCGGCTCGCCGGACGCGAGCTGAGCCTCGATCCGGAGGTCTACGCGTCGGAGGCAGCGACGAACGAACGCAATCGCGGCATCGCGCGCCTGCTCCACGGCTATCAGAGGATGTATTTCGACCCGGACGAGGCCACGGATATCTACACGCGGCAATGCTCGCTGAACGTCACGGTCACCGACCTCGCCATCATGGGTGCGACGCTTGCCGACGGCGGCGTGAACCCGATCACCGGTGAGACTGTCATCGACGCCGGGCGGTGCCGGCAGGTGCTCGCCGTCATGGCCACGGCCGGCCTCTACGAACAGTCGGGCGACTGGCTCTACGAGGTCGGACTTCCCGGCAAAAGCGGCGTCAGCGGCGGATTGGTCACAATCGCTCCTGGCAAGGGCGGACTCGGAACCTACGCGCCAAAGCTCGACAGCGCCGGCAACAGCATCAAGGGGCAGCTCGTGACCCGGTTCCTGTCCGACCGGCTTGGTCTCAATCTGTTTGCGTCCCGGCCGGCACGATGACAGTCACCGGGCATCGTCGGACGCATCGCTCACTCCCTGCGGCCATCTGCCCGGCCCTGTAATGTCCTACCGAGGTCGCGAACTGTCATGACAGAAGCCGCACGTTCATTCATCGCGCCGGATTTCCTCACGCTGACACTGGGCATTGTCGTCTATTTTGCCGGCGTTCTCCTCACGCAACGCGTGGCGTTCCTGCGAAACTACAATATTCCCGAGCCGGTCACCGGTGGCTTTCTCGCCGCGCTCGCGATCTGGGCGCTCCATGCCGGGGCGGGTCTGAGCCTCGCCTTCGAGATGGACACCCGGGACAGGCTGCTGGTGATCTTCTTCGCCACGGTCGGCGTGAATGCGCGCCTGGCGAACCTGCTTGCCGGCGGCCGGACGCTGATCATCCTCTGCGTGCTGACGGTGATCTTCGTCTTTCTCCAAAACGTCGTCGGCACGCTGGGCGCATCCCTGTTCGGCCTGCCGTCGGCTGCCGGCGTGATCATGGGGTCCGTCGCGCTTGTCGGAGGGCACGGGACGACCATCGCGTGGGCCCCTGCCATCGCGGCAGAGCACGGATTCCCCGCGGCCATCGAAACGGGAACGGCCGTTGCAACCCTCGGCCTGATCGCCGCGAGCCTGCTCGGCGGGCCGGTGGCGAAATTCCTGATCGAGCGCGGCAAGCTCACGCCCGACAAGGCGGATGTGGAGGCCGGGCGTGCCGGTCCGGAAGCGGTGTCCGAACCCATCACCAAGTTCAGCGTCATGCAGGCGCTGCTCGTCGTGAACATCGCGATCATCCTCGGCTATCTGGTCCATGGCCCGATTTCCGCGACCGGCATCAAGCTGCCCTTGTTCGTGCCCTGCCTCATCATGGGCATCATCCTGTCGAACACGGTGCCGCTGATCTTCCCGACACTGCCGTGGCCCGCCCGCTCCCCTGCGCTGACGCTGATCTCGGACTATTCCCTGTCGATCTTCCTCGCCATCTCGCTGATGAGCATGCAGCTCTGGACGCTGGCGGAGCTCGCAGGACCTCTCCTGGTCGTCGTGGCCTTGCAGGCCGCAGTGGCTGTCCTGTTCATCCTGCTGGTCCTGTTTCCGCTGCTCGGGCGGAACTACCAGGCGGCCGTGCTCAGTGCCGGCTTCACCGGGCTGTCACTGGGCGCAACGCCCACGGCCATCGCCAGCATGACGGCTGTGACGTCACATTACGGCCCATCGCCGAATGCCTTCATCATCCTGCCGCTGGTGTCTGCCTTCTTCGTCGACCTGGTCAACGTCGTCGCGATCACGTTCTTCCTCGGTCGCTGAGGACCGGGCGCTACAGATCGGACACGGTGGGCCCGATCCCGCATGTCAGTCGAGTTCATCATTCACCACAGCTCGAAATGGCGGTTCAAGGCCCCCAAGCAAGGGGCAACACGATTTTGGCT
>JBMOJG010000419.1:0-3686 GCA_049316925.1 Alsobacter sp.
GGCGTCACGGTCTCGCTGAAGCCGGTCGGCGGTGCGCCGGGCGATGCCACCTCCGAGCAGATGCGGGCCGTGGCAGACCTCGCCGATCGCTATGCGTTCGGCGAGATCAGGGTCTCCCATCACCAGAACCTGATCCTGCCGAATGTCCGCAAGGACGACCTGCACGCACTCTGGCAGGCGCTGGCGGCGCACGACCTCGCCACCGCCAATGTCGGGCTCGTCACCGACATCATCTGCTGCCCGGGAATGGACTACTGCTCGCTGGCCACCGCCCGGTCGATCCCGATCGCCCAGTCGATTGCGGAACGCTTCGCCGCCTCCGGCCGCGAGGCCGAGATCGGCGAGCTCAACATCAAGATCTCCGGCTGCATCAATGCGTGCGGACACCATCATGTCGGCCATATCGGCATTCTCGGCCTCGAGAAGAGCGGCGCCGAATCCTACCAGCTGACGCTCGGCGGCGACGCCACGCTGAACGCCGCCGTCGGCGAGCGGCTTGGCCCGGGACTTGCTGCCGAGGACGTACCGGAGGCGATTGAACGGATCGTCGGGGTCTATCTCCGCGAGCGCCTGCCGGACGAGGCTTTCATCGATGCGGTCCGGCGCCTCGGGCTTGGGCCGTTCAAGGTGGCATTCCAGGAGGTGGTCGATGCCGTTGCTTGACCGTACCGGAGCCCGCGACGACGCCTGGCAGCGGGTGACCGCCGCCACGCTCGCCGGTGTTGCGCACCCCATCGTCTCCTGGACGGAGCTTCCGGCCGCACTCGCGGCCGCCGCCCCCGGCCAGCCGATCGGCGTCGATCTGCCGAACAATGCCGCCTGGCCCGAGCTTGCGCTGCTGTTGCGCCGTCTGGCTCTGGTGTCGGTGCGCTTTCCGTCCTTTTCCGACGGCCGCGGCTTCAGCCTGGCCCGGCGCATCCGCGACCATGGGTTCACCGGCACGCTGCGCGCGCACGGGCCGATCATCGCCGACCAGTTCGCGCATGCGCTGGCCTGCGGCTTCGACGAGGTCGAGCTGCCCGACGAGCTGGCCTCGCGCCAGCCGCCGGCGCAGTGGCTGGCTGCGCTCGAGCGCGTCAGCGACGCCTATCCGCGCGGCTATGCCGGGCCGCAGAGCATCCTCGACCGTCGCCGGCAGGCACAGGGAGGCACGCCATGACGATATCGGAACGTCGGGCCGAATGGATTTTCCGGGCCGTCATTATCGGCCTCGCCCTGCTGTCGGTACTGGTTCCCGTGGCGCCTCAGCCGGGAACGCACACCGTGTCGGCCACGCACGCAGCTTCGGCCAGCATGGTCGTGACGGAAGTGCTCCGGTGAGTGAACCACGCCGGCCCCAGCCTGCTGCTCCACGCCGCATCGACGCGTTGGCGACCCTGCCCGTCTTCCTCAAGCTGCAGGACCGTCGTGCCATCCTCGCCGGCGGCAGCGAAGGCGCCGTCTGGAAGGCCGAGCTTCTGGCTGCTGCCGGCGCCAACGTCTTCGTCTATGCCGGCAAACACGCCGAAGCCTTTGCGGCGCTGGCCGCGGCGCCGCCGGCCGGGACGGTCGTGGTGCACGACCGGGGCTGGACGCCGGACGATCTCGCCGGCGCCGGTGTCGCCATCGGCGATGTCGAGACCGAGGACGAGGCCCGCGCCTTCGTGGCCGCGGCCCGCCTTCATGGCGTGCCGGTGAACGTCGTCGACAAGCCCGCCTTCTGTGATTTCCAGTTCGGCTCCATCGTCAACCGCTCGCCGCTCGTCGTGTCGATCTCGACGGATGGTGCGGCGCCGGTGTTCGGCCAGGCTGTCCGCGCCAAGATCGAGGCGGCGCTGCCGATGGGCCTCAAGGCATGGGCGCAGGCGGCGCGCGACTGGCGCCCGCTGGTGCAGGCCCGCGATCTGCCCTTCGCCCGCCGCCGACGGTTCTGGGAGCGGTTCACCGAGCGGGCCTGGCGCGATCCGCGCAACGAGCCGACGCAGGCCGACCGGGACGCGCTGCTGGCCGGCATTGATGCCGATGCGGTCCGGCCTGCCGGTCGCGTCACCCTGCTGGGTGCAGGCCCGGGCGATCCCGAGCTGCTGACCCTGAAGGCGGTGCGTGCGCTGCAGGCCGCCGACGTGATCCTGCATGACGACCTCGTCTCGCCCGAGGTTCTCGACCTGGCCCGTCGCGAGGCGCAGCGCATGGTCGTCGGCAAGCGCGGCCACGGGCCGTCCTGCAAGCAGGACGAGATCAACGCGCTGATGGTGGCGTTCGCCCGCCAGGGGCGCCACGTCGTGCGCCTGAAGAGCGGGGACCCGCTGATTTTCGGCCGTGCCGGCGAGGAGTTCGACGCCTGTGCGGCGGCCGGCATCCCGGTGTCGGTCGTGCCGGGAATCAGCGCCGCTCAGGGTGCCGCGGCATCGCTGGGCGTGTCCCTGACGCACCGCGACGCGGCGCGCCGCCTGCAATATGTCACCGGCCATGCCAGCGATGGCGGTCTGCCGTTCGACCTCGACTGGGCAGCGCTCGCCGATCCCGCCGCCACCACGGTGGTGTACATGCCCAGGCGCACCCTTGCGGCCCTGCGCGACGCGGTCGTGGCCGCCGGCCTTGATCCGGCGACGCCGGCGATTGCGGTGGCTGCCGCGACGACGCCGCGCGAGGCCAGGATTGCCTGCACGCTCGCCGACCTGCCCGAGCGGCTGGCCGATCTGCCACCCGATGCGCCTGTTGTCGTTCTGATTGGCCGGGCGCTGGCCCATGCCGCCATCCTCCGGCAGCCAGAAGACGTGCAGGCGGTCGCCGCCGTGGCGTCCTGAGCGCATGGACGCGATCGACCGGAAGATTCTGACCGCGCTGCAGCAGGACGCCAGCATTTCCATCGCCGACCTGGCCGACCGGGTCGGCCTGTCGCAGACACCGTGCTGGAAGCGGGTGCAGCGGCTCGAGGGCGCCGGTGTCATCCTGCGCCGCGTGGCGCTGGTGTCGCCCGAGGCCATCGGCCTCGGCCTGACGGTGTTCGTGCAGATCGAGACCGGCGATCATTCAGGCCCGTGGCTGGAGGGCTTCGCTGCCGCGGTCGGCGAGATGCCGGAGGTGATGGAGCTCTACCGGATGGCCGGCGACGTCGACTACATGATGCGCGTCGTCGTCGCCGACATGGCCGCCTACGACGCCTTCTACAAGCGGCTGATTGCCCGGTTCCCGCTGAAGAATGTCACGTCGCGCTTCGCCATGGAGCGAATCAAGGCCACCACCGCCTATCGCGTGCCCGAGCCGCCGGACCCGGCCGGCGGACGGCGTTGATAAGAGGCGTTCCCCCAGCCCGCGGGCGGGCGGGAACGATGACGCAACCTGTCGGATGGCCAAACCGGTCGCGCTGACGCCATCAGACCGGATTTCGCCCCCAACCCCGGTATTCCGGCGCCGGGCTTCGCTCCAGCTGCGACCTTCCGGTCGGCATGGCGCGGGGGCAAGCTGTTGGCGACGCCCGCCGATGCCGGTTCACGCCCTCGATATGTCAATTTGAGGTGACACTCAGAGCGTAAGTCTTTATGGTCATGACTGCGGAGTGGTCCCGTCCGGCGCCACTGGTGTGGGCGGCCGGGAGGCCAGGGAGGCAAGCGTGGTCGAGCGATACGACGACACCCCCGATTTGGGTCCCGCCGGCCTTGTCCCGGTGTCATCCGGCCGCGGCGGCCCGATCCGCCAGAACCCGG
>JBMOJG010000420.1:0-3684 GCA_049316925.1 Alsobacter sp.
TCCGGTAGGCGGTGGCGAGCGTCAGCGTGTAGCAGGCGCTCTCCTCCCAGGTGAGATGCTGCGGGCGTCGCATCAGCTGGCGGGACTGGACACGACAGAACTGGGCGAAGGAGCCATCCGGTGTCTCGTAGCCCCAGATCCGCTGGGACGGCGAAAACATCGGGTCGCCGCCATTGCACTCCTCGTCGTCACCATCGTCCTGGTTGCAGTGGACCACAACCTCGTCGCCGACCTTCCAGCGCTTGACCTTGGCGCCGACGGCCCAGACGACGCCGGACGCATCCGATCCGGCGACGTGCACGGGCTGCTTGTGGCCGTCGAAGGGGGAGATGGGCTCGCCAAGCGCGGCCCAGACGCCGTTGTAGTTGACACCCGCGGCCATCACGAGGACGAGGACCTCGTCGTCGCCGACGGTCCAGGTCGGCACAGCCTCGAGCTGCATCGCCTGCTCGGGGGGGCCATGCCTGTCCTTGCGGATGGCCCAGGCCCACATCTTCTCGGGCACGTGGCCGAGCGGCGGGATCTCGCCGATGTCATACAGATCCTTGAAGCCCTGTTCGGCCTTCGCCTGACTGCTGGCCACGGTGTGTCCTCCACGAAGTCGCCAATTATGTCGTGCCATGTTGCACTGCGCCATAGGTCATAAGGCGAAATTTGCACGTCTGCGCGGACAGGGACTACAAGGGATCGCGTGGCGTGCGGCTTCGCAGTTCGCCAGGCCCTGACCTTTTACCGGTGCGGTCATGCTCCGATCACTCGGCTTTGGATTTGTGTCGTCAGAGGCCATCACCTGGGCGGTGATGGCGATCGCGTTCGTCAGTCTCCTGGCAGCATGGATTGTCGACTCCATCATGCACGACAGCGCGTTTGGGATCATCGGCAATGCGCTGCTGATCTTTTTCGGCTCGATCGGCGCCCTCGTGGGCTGGAATCTGTATGTTTCGCCGATTGTGAACACAGAGGTGGCGATGACCCTCCTGGTGTGCGTCGGCGGCGGTTTTGGCACCGTGCTGGTGCTCGCCATTCTTCGCCGGGTGCTCGCGCGCTGACTGGCACTGCCTCCGACCAACGGTGCTCTGGCCTGGGGACATGGATTGCCGCAGAATG
The DNA here is from genome assembly GCA_049316925.1 of Alsobacter sp. Taxonomy (GTDB): domain Bacteria; phylum Pseudomonadota; class Alphaproteobacteria; order Rhizobiales; family Beijerinckiaceae; genus Alsobacter. The sequence continues at coordinate 1,108 of JBMOJG010000420.1, forward strand.
GTGCGCTGCAGCACGGTGCTGTGGACCCATTCCTGGCCTTTGCCGGCGGAGACCCATGATGACCGAGGACGGCCGTCCCCACCGCGACAAGCCCTGGATCTTCCGAACCTATGCGGGCCACTCCACCGCGGCCGAGTCCAACCGGCTGTACAAGGGCAACCTGGCCAAGGGCCAGACCGGCCTGTCCGTCGCCTTCGACCTGCCGACGCAGACGGGCTACGATCCGGACCATGTGCTGGCCCGCGGCGAGGTCGGCAAGGTCGGCGTATCGATCGCCCATCTGGGCGATATGCGGACGCTGTTCGACGGCATCCCGCTGGCCGAGATGAACACCTCGATGACGATCAACGCCACGGCCGCCTGGCTGCTGGCGCTCTATGTGGCCGTCGCCGACGGGCAGGGCGCCTTGCGCGACCGGCTCCAGGGCACCACGCAAAACGACATCATCAAGGAATACCTGTCACGCGGGACCTATGTGTTCGCGCCGGCGCCGTCCATGCGGCTGGTCAGCGACGTGATTCAGTTCACGACTCGCGAGATGCCGAAATGGAACCCCACCAATGTGTGCTCCTACCATCTGCAGGAGGCCGGGGCGACGCCGGTGCAGGAGCTGGCCTACGCGCTCGCCACGGCCGTGGCCGTGCTCGACACGGTGAAGGCCTCCGGCGGGGTCGACGAGGCGACCTTCGCCGAGGTGGTCGGGCGGATCTCGTTCTTCGTCAATGCGGGCATGCGGTTCGTGACCGAGCTGTGCAAGATGCGCGCGTTCGCCGAGCTGTGGGCGGAGATCACCCGCGACCGCTACGGCATCACCGACGAGCGCCACCGCCGGTTTCGCTATGGCGTGCAGGTCAATTCGCTCGGTCTCACCGAGCCGCAGCCGGAGAATAACGTCTACCGGATTCTCATCGAGATGCTGGCGGTGGTCCTGTCGAAGAATGCCCGCGCCCGTGCCGTGCAGCTTCCGGCGTGGAACGAGGCGCTGGGTCTGCCCCGGCCCTGGGACCAGCAATGGTCGCTGCGCATGCAGCAGGTGATGGCCTACGAGACCGACCTGCTCGAATATGGCGACATTTTCGACGGGTCCGCCGAGATCACCCGCAAGGTCGAGGAACTCAAGGCGGCGGCCCGCGCCGAGCTGGCCCAGATCGACGCCATGGGCGGCGCCATCGTGGCCGTCGAGAGCGGCTACCTCAAGCGTCGCCTTGTCGAGTCCAACGCCCGGCGCATCGCCGGGATCGAGGGCGGAGAGCAGGTCGTGGTCGGCGTGAACCGCTTCCGCGAGACGGAGCCATCGCCGCTCACCGCCGGCGAGGGCAGCGTCATGACGGTCCCTGAGCATGTCGAGATGGAGGCGGTCGGCCGCATCCGGGCCTGGCGCGACGCCCGGGATGGGGTCGCTGCAACTGCGGCCCTTTCCGAGCTCGCTGCTGCCGCGCAGGAGAACCGCAACGTCATGGAGGCGTCGATTGCCTGCGCCAAGGCTGGTGTGACGACGGGCGAATGGGGCGAGACCCTGCGCGAGATCTTCGGGCAGTACAGGGCTCCCACCGGCGTGACGCCTGAGACCCGGACCGATCCCGTCGACCGCGAGGTTCGACTGATGGTCGCCGATCTGGCCACCCGCCTTGGCGAACAGCCCCGCCTGGCGGTCGGCAAGCCGGGGCTCGACGGCCATTCCAACGGCGCCGAGCAGGTGGCGCTGCGGGCCCGCGATGTCGGGTTCGACGTCACCTATGAGGGCATTCGCCAGACCCCGGCGGAGATCGTCGAGCGTGCCCGTGAGAGCGGCGCCCATGTGATCGGGCTGTCGATCCTGTCGGGATCGCACGTCCCGCTGGTGCGGGACGTGATGGCGCGACTGAGGGTTGCGGGGCTTGGCCACATCCCTGTCGTGGTCGGCGGCATCGTGCCGCCGGACGACGAGCTGGTGCTCAAGAACATCGGCGTCACCGCCGTTTACACGCCGAAGGACTACGTGATCGACACGATCATGGCCGACATCGTGCGCATCGTCGGCCGGTCGCTCGACACGCCGCGGCCCGAGGGCGCGAAGGCGGTCGCCGCGCCTGCCCGTCGCGCCGCCAAGCGCTGAGCATTCCGCCTGACGGGTCAGCCGCGGGCCGCGATCGCCTCCGCGATGGCGACGGTCCGGCGGCCCATCTCGGCGTGAAGCCGCTCGACCATCCGCCCGTCCAGCTGCAGTGCGCCCTTGCCGGCATTCTCCGGCAGGGCGAAGGCGGCGATGATGGCCCGCGCCCGCTCGACCTCTTCGGCGGAGGGTGCAAACACGGTGTTGGCCGCCGCGATCTGGCTGGGATGGATCAGCGTCTTGCCGTCGAAGCCGCAATCGCGGCCCTGTTCGCATTCGCCCACGAACCCGTCCTCGTCGGCGATGGCGTTGTAGACGCCGTCGACAATATCGAGCCCGTAGGCCCTGGCCGCCGCCAGGCAGGTCTGCAGCCAGGGCAGCATGGCGGCACGGCCGGGCAGCAGCCGCGCCCTTGTCTCCTTGGCGAGGTCGTTGGTGCCCATCACCATGCAGGTGAAGCGGTTGGCCGGATCCGCAGCCGTGCT
>JBMOJG010000421.1:0-3682 GCA_049316925.1 Alsobacter sp.
GGCGCCAGAAGCCCCTCGGTGCGGGTGGCGCAGCCGGCGAGGAGAGTGGCAAGCCACACCACAGCGCCGAGCCTGCGAGCGGTGGACCGCCAGCCACCGTCACTGTGCCGTCGGCCCGCCCGCCTCGTCGCCATCGCCGCCATTCCCGCCTCCGCGTGCGGCGCGGTGGCCACGCGCCGGATCAGAACCGCCAGATCAGCGGCACGAAGAACACCGATACCACGAAGAACCAGATCAGCAGCGGCAGGCCCAGCTTCCAGTAGTCGCTGAAGGTGTAGCCGCCCGGACCCATGACCATCAGGTTGGTGGGCGTGGCAATGGGCGTCAGGAAGGCGCCCGCCGCGGCGACGGCGATGCTCATCAGCACGGGCCGGGGCGAGATGCCGAGGCTCTGGGCGGCAGCGACGCCGATCGGGATCACGATCAGGGCGGTGGCCGTGTTGCTGATCAGCTGCCCCATGATGGCGGTGAGCAGGAACAGCCCGGCGAGCAGCGCCAGTGGCCCGGCACCGCCGACCAGGTTGACCAGCGCCTCGGCCATCAGCCGGGCCGCGCCGGTCTGCTCCATGGCGGTTGAGAGCGGCATCATGGCGCCGACCAGGATCACGGTGGTCCAGTCGATGGCGCGATAGGACTGCTCGACCGACATCACCCCGGTGAGGATCAGCGCGCCGGCGGCAAGCAGTCCGGCGATGGCGGGCGGCACCAGCCCGGTGGCGAGCAGCAGAACCATGATGGCGAGGATCACGATGGCCTGCTCGGCACCCATGCCGAGCGGCACGGCCTGCCGGCGGATGACGTCCGGCGAGTTGACGACGAGCACGTCGGGGTCATTCAGGCGCACGTCGAGCGCCTTCCAGGTTCCCTGCAACAGGAGCGTGTCGCCGGCCTGAAGGATCGTCCCGCCCTCGCCCAGCGTCTCACCCTGCCGCTGTACCGCGATGATCATCAGATCGCCGCTCTCGGTGACCATGCCCTGGAACACGGACTGGCCGATCATCGCCGAGCGCGGCGGGATCATCACCTCGGCGAGGCCGGAGCTGCGGTTGAACAGGCTGTCCTCGACACCGCCGCCATTGGCATCCTCGCGGAAGGCGAGATGCATCTCGGTGGCGAAGGCTGCCGCCGACTCGGCGTCGCCACGCACCAGCAGGCTGTCGCCGGCGGCAATCGTGTCACGGCGCAGCGGGGCAGCGGCCGGATCCTGGACGCCGACCAGCTGGAGGTTGCCGCGGCCGGCGAGATCGACGCTGCCCGGCGCCTGGCCGACAAGCGCCGAGGTCGGGCGGACGCGCATCTGGAACAGGCCGGCGCTGAGGCCATACTGCTCGACCAGCGTCCGGGCATGCAGGCTGAAATCGGCCGGCATCGACGGGCCGTTACGCTTGGGCAGGAGCCGCTCGCCGAACAGCACGATGATGGCCAGCGTGCCGACGAGCAGCGGGATGCCGACGATGGTGAACTCGAAAAAGCCGAAGCGCGACAGGCCTGCATCGACCGACGCATTGCTGACCAGCACGTTGACCGGCGTGCCGGTGAGCGCCAGCAGCGAGCCGGCATGAGCGGAGAAGACCAGGGGCATCAGCAGCTGCGATGTGTGACGCCGCAGCCGCACGGCCATCACGACGACGACGGGCAGCAGCGCCGCCACGGCGCCGTTGACGCTGATCAGCGCGGTCAGCAGCGCCACCAGCAGGCCGGTGAGCACCAGCAGCCGGGTGCGGCTGTCGGCGCCGGCGCGGGTGATCAGCTGCTGGCCTGCCCAGGTGGTGACCCCGGTGCGCTCGAGCCCGGTGCTGACGACAAACAGCGAGGCGATGAAGATGACGGCGGGGTCGCCGAGACCGGCCATCGCCTTGGCAAGTGGAAGGACGCCGGTGGCCCACAGGGCGACGGCGACGCCCATGGCGACGATCACGACCGGGACCCTGTTGGTGACGAACAGAACGACGGCAGCGGCGATGATCAGTCCCGTCAGGGCAATTGGGCTCACGCGTTGGTCCCCCGGCTGGCTTGCATGCGGGTCGTTGTTGCCGCGGCCCGGCCCCGCTCCGGGAGCGATGCGACGCCGCTGCCCGCGGCGATGACCGGCGCCATCGTCGGACTGCACCGTTGCAAACGACGTAGCACTGGCGGGTTTGCGGCCTGAAGAGCTCAGAATCCCAAATTGTGCACGTCGTCTCAGACTTGGGCGCTGCCGCGGCGCGGCATTTCGGCAGTCCGGCGGCTCGACAGGCGGCCCGGGAGTGCTATTCAGGCTCTCCGCCGGCACAGCTGCCGAGCTCAGAACGCGTCCGAGGACCCATGCCGCCACCTGCCAACCTGTTCAAGCGTGCCCTTGCGGACGGCCGGCAGCAGATCGGGCTGTGGTGCAGCCTGCCCGGGGCCTATGCGGCCGAGGCCGTGGCCGGCTCGGGCTTCGACTGGCTGCTGTTCGACACCGAGCATTCCCCCGGTGACCCGCTGACCGTCCTGGCCCAGTTGCAGGCGGTGGCGCCCTATCCGGTCTCCGGCGTGGTCCGCCCGGCCAGCAATGATGCGGTGCTGATCAAGCGTTTCCTCGATCTCGGTGCCCAGACGCTGCTGATCCCCTACGTGCAGGACGCCGCCGAGGCCCGAGCCGCCGTGGCGGCCATGCGCTATCCGCCGGAAGGCATCCGCGGCGTTTCCGGCGTCACGCGGGCGACCCGTTTCGGGCGGATCCCCGACTATGGCCGCACGGCCCATACGGAGCTGTGCCTGCTGGTCCAGATCGAGACCCGGCAGGCGCTCGACAACCTCGAGAGCATCGCGGCCGTGGACGGGGTCGACGGCGTGTTCATCGGCCCGGCTGACCTTGCGGCGAGCCTTGGCCATGTGGGCGAGCCGGGCCATCCGGAGGTGACGGCGCTGATCGAGGCGGCCATCGGTCGCATTCGCGCCTGTGGCAAGCCGGCCGGGATCCTGACGCCCGATCCGGCCTTCGCGGCCCGGTGCATCGCGCTCGGCACACTGTTCACCGCGGTGGGCGTCGATGCCGCGATCCTGGCGCGCTCGACCGACGCACTGGCGCAGCGGTTCAGCCGTGGCTGAGCGCAGGAACGGGCGGACTTGCGGAGGGCTGCGGGCATGACCCGGCGCGTCGGACTTGCACATCTCACCGTGCTGCCGCTGGCGCCGCCGGAGATGATCGCGGTGGCGGCACGCACAGGCTATGACGCCGTGGGCCTGCGGCTGATCGCCGTGACGGCCGACAGCCCCGGCTATCCGCTGATGGATGAGCCGACGATGCTCCGCGACACGCTTGCGGCCTGTGCGCAGACTGGTGTCGCTGTCTCCGACATCGAGTTCGTCAAGATCACGCCGGATCTCGACGTGGCTGCACTGGAAGGCTTCGTCGCCACCGGCGCACGGCTGGGAGCCCGCCACATCATCGCGGCGCCGTATGATCCCGAACCGGCCCGGCTGGCCGACACGCTGGGGCAGCTGTCCGACCTTGCGGTCCGCCATGGCCTGCATGTGGCGCTCGAGTTCTTTCCGTGGACGGTGGTGCCTGATCTCGCATGGGCCGTCCGCCTGGTCGAGGCGACGGGCAGCAGGCATATCGGGATCCTTGTCGACACGCTGCATTTCGCCCGCTCCGCCAGCACGCTCGAGCAGCTCGCCGCGGTGCCTGTCGGGCTGCTGCCCTTCGTGCATGTCT
>JBMOJG010000422.1:0-3679 GCA_049316925.1 Alsobacter sp.
ATGTTCGTCACGCCCGAGGACCGGAACGGCCGCGCCTACGCGGCCTTCTGGGAGAAGCTCAAGGGCGGCACCCACGACCAGGGCCAATACAAGCGCCTCGCCAAGGGCGGGCGCGAGGTCTGGCTCGAGGCCAGCTACAACCCGGTGCTCGACGGCAAGGGTCGCACCGTCAAGGTCGTCAAGATCGCGACCGACATCACAGCCCAGAAGCTGCTCACGGCTGAGGCAGACGGCCAGGTTGCCGCGATCGGAAAATCGCAGGCGGTCATCGAGTTCACGCTCGACGGCACGATCATCACTGCCAACGCCAATTTCCTGCGCACGCTCGGCTACGAGCTGTCGGAGATAAAGGACAGGCACCACAGCATGTTCGTCGCTCCCGATCAGCGCGACACCGCCGAGTATCGTCAGTTCTGGGAGAGGCTCCGCCGCGGCGAATATGACGCGGGTCAGTATCTCCGGATCGGCAAGGGCGGCCGCGAAGTGTGGATCCAGGCCAGCTACAACCCGATCCTGGACGCAGATGGCAAACCCCTGAAGGTCGTCAAGTTTGCCACCGACATCACCGAGCAGGTCAAGGCTTCGCGAATCCAAGCCGTTCTCGATGACATCAAGTCTGTCGTCGAGGGTGCCCAATCGGGTGACCTTGTGCAGCGGATCGGGACCGCGACGGGGTCGGACGACATCAAGAGCCTGTGCCGCAGCTTGAATGACCTGCTGGACACGGTCGCAGACCTGATCGGATCCATTCGCGACGCCGCCGCCGAGACGGTTGCGGCCGCCAACGCGATCACAGAAGGCAGCAATGACCTGGCCAGCCGCACCGAGCAGCAGGCATCCGCTCTGGAGCAGACAGCGGCCACGACGGAGGAGCTTGCCGCATCGGTGAAGAATTCGGCGCAGGCCTCGCGCAACGCTGTCGGCTATGCCGAGGAAGCGCGCTCTGTTGCCGTCGAGGGTGGCAAGACGGTGGGTGAAGCGGTCGAGGCCATGACCCGTATCGAGCAGGCCTCCTCCAAGATCACCGAGATCACGACCGTGATCGAGGAGATCGCCTTCCAGACCAATCTCCTTGCCCTCAACGCCGCCGTCGAGGCGGCACGCGCCGGCGATGCCGGCAAGGGCTTCGCCGTCGTCGCCGCAGAGGTGCGGACGCTGGCGCAACGCTCGAGCGAAGCCGCCAAGGACATTGGCGGGCTGATCTCGTCCTCGACCACCCAGGTGGCCCAGGGCGTCAAGCTGGTCCGCGAGGCAGGCACCACCCTTGGCCGGATCGTCGAGGCTGCCGAGCGGGTCGCCTCAACCGTGAGCGAGATCTCGGCCGCCTCGAGCGAGCAGGCCAACGGCATCGACGAGATGAGCCAGGCGGTGTCGCATCTCGACGAGATGACGCAGCAGAACGCCGCGCTCGCCGAGGAAAGCTCGGCCTCGGCGTCGGTCCTCTATCAGCAGATCACCCAGCTCAACACCCTCGTCGACCAGTATCAGACCGGCGTGGGCCAGCAGAACCGCGCTGCCGCCGTCCGGCCGGCCGCCTCGGGCAACGAGCCGAACCGCCTGCGGCAGATGGCCGAAAGCGCGTTCAAGGGAACGAGCGGCAGCGCTGCGGCCAAGCCGCGGCCGGCGCCTGCCAGGCCTGCCGCCAAGCCGGCCCCGGCGCGGGCCCGGGCTGCCAATGGTGGCTGGACCGAAATGTAGGTTTGACGGACCGCCTGAGCGGCGGTTTGGCGCCTCCGAATCAGGGCCACTTACAAAAAAGGGGGGCCCGAGCCCCCCTTGTTCCGTTTGCGGCCGGATTACTTCGGCAGCTTGTCGTCGATGCCCTTGACGTAGAAGTTCATGCCGACGACCTGCTCGTCGGACAGCACCCCGGCGCCCTTGCAGGGGACCTCCTTGCCCTCCTGGTCGAACACCGGGCACTTGAACGCGTTGTTCGTCCCGGCCTTCAGCCCTGCCTGGACGGCCTCTGCCATCGCCTTCACGTCGGCAGGCATGTTGGTGTAGGGGGCCATGTGGACCATGTCCTGGGCGAGGCCGCCCCAGGTGTCCTTCGACTCCCACTTGCCCTCGAGCATCAGCTTGGTGCGCTCGATGTAGTAGGAGCTCCAGTCGTCGATGATCGCGGTCAGCTGCGCCTTGGGGGCGAAGCGGATCATGTCCGACGCCTGGCCGAAGCCCATCTTGCCGGCGGCTTCCGCCTGCTGCTGCGGCGCCGGACTGTCGGTATGCTGGCTGATCACGTCCGCACCCTGCGCCAATAGCGCCTTGGCGGCGTCCGCCTCCTTGCCCGGGTCGAACCAGGTGCTGGCCCACACCACCTTCACCTTGACGGCCGGGTTCACCGACAGCGCACCGAGATAATAGGCGTTGATGCCCGCCACCACCTCGGGGATCGGGAACGAGGCGACATAGCCCAGCGTGTTGGACTTCGTCATCTTGCCGGCGATCTGGCCGATGATGTAGCGGCCCTCGTGGAACTTGGCCGAGTAGGTCGCGACGTTTTTGTCGCGCTTGTAGCCGGTGGCGTGCTCGAACATCACGTTCGGGTACTTCTTGGCCACCTTCAGCGTCGGCTCCATGTAGCCGAACGAGGTGGTGAAGATCAGCCGGTGACCAGTGCGCGCCAGCTGCTCGATCGAGCGCTCGCTGTCGGCCTCTGGGACGTTCTCGAGGAACGTCGTCTCGACCTTGCCGGGGAACGCCTTCTCGATGGCGAGGCGGCCGCGGTCATGCTGGTAGCTCCAGCCGAAATCGCCGACCGGGCCCACATAAATAAAGCCGATCTTCAGCTTCTCCTGCGCCGCGGCGGGCGCCGCGAGGCCGGCGGCCAGCGCCAGCGCGCCGGCGAGGATGGTGAAATGATGCATGCGGTTCTCCTGCGGGGTCCTGCGGATGGCTTCCAGCCGTCGGGCGGCCTTGCAACGGCCGTGCCCGGGCCGTCCTGACCCTACTTTAGGGGTCAGCGGTCGGGCACGAAAGGGGTTGCAAGCGAACCCGGTGCCACGGCAGTGCGGCGGCCGACCGACATCACCACCAGGGCGACGATTGTCGCCAGATAGGGGAAGGCCGACATCAGCTGTGATGGCAGGCCGAGCGATGCTGCCTGGGCGTGCAGCTGCAGCACCGTCGCGCCGCCGAACAGATAGGCGCCAAACAGCACCCGCAACGGCTTCCACGATGCAAAAACCACCAGTGCCAGCGCGATCCAGCCGCGGCCAGCCGTCATCCCCGGCGACCAGAACGGCGTGTAGACCAGCGACAGATAGGCGCCCGCGAGACCCGCGCATGCCCCCCCGAACAGGATCGCGGCGAAGCGGACCTGCAGCACCTTGATGCCCAGCGCATGCGCCGCGACGTGGTTCTCGCCGACGCAGCGCAGCGTCAGCCCGGCCCGGCTGCGGCCGAGGAACCAGAGAATGCCCCCGGCAAGCGCCACCGAGCCATAGACAAACGGATCCTGGCCAAACAGCAGCCGCCCGACAAACGGCAGCTCGGACAGGCCCGGAATGAACAGCGGCGCAATCGCCGCGCGGCTGGTGCCGACAAAGCCGGCACCGATCAGGCCCGACAGCCCGAGCCCCATGATGGTCAGCGCCAGCCCGCTGGCCACCTGGTTGGCGGCAAGCCCCAGCACCAGGATGGCGAAAACGGTGGCCAGCGCCATGCCGGCCCCCACGCC
>JBMOJG010000423.1:0-3672 GCA_049316925.1 Alsobacter sp.
CCGACCGACAGACAACAGGGGTTTTGCCCATCATGGCGACAGAAATCCGCGTCCCGACCCTCGGCGAATCCGTGACCGAGGCGACGATCGGCAAGTGGTTCAAGAAGCCCGGCGAGGCCGTGAAGGCCGACGAGCCGCTGGTCGAGCTTGAGACCGACAAGGTCACGCTGGAGGTGAACGCTCCGTCCGCCGGCGTGCTGTCGGAGATCGTCGCCAAGGATGGCGAGACCGTCGGCGTCGGCGCCCTGCTGGGCTCGATCTCGGCCGGTGGCGCTGCCGCTGCGCCCGCCCCCGCCGTAAAGGCGGCCGAACCTGCGAAGGTTGCCGAGGCCCCCAAGGCTGCAGTGCCTGCCGCCAAGGCACTGGTCGCCGATACGCCGCAGGCGCCCTCGGTGCAGCGTCTCGCCTGGGAGAGCGGCGTCGATCCGGCCGGCGTGGCCGGCAGCGGCAGGGACGGCCGCGTCACCAAGGGCGACATGCTGGCGGCAATTGCCACCGGCGCGATGGCCGCTGCCGCCGTAACTCCTGCTCCGGCCCCTGCGATGGTGCGTGTGCCGACGGTTGCCGACGATGTCCCACGCGAGGAGCGCGTGCGCATGACCAAGCTGCGGCAGACCATCGCCCGCCGGCTGAAGGATGCGCAGAACACCGCCGCCATGCTGACCACGTTCAACGAGGTCGACATGGGCGCAGTGATGGCGTTGCGCGCCACCTACAAGGACATGTTCGAGAAGAAGCATGGCACCAAGCTCGGCTTCATGGGCTTCTTCGTGAAGGCCTGCGTGCAGGCCCTGAAGGAGATCCCCGCGGTCAACGCGGAGATCGACGGCACCGACCTCGTCTACAAGAACTACTACCACGTCGGCATCGCCGTCGGCACCGACAAGGGTCTGGTCGTGCCGGTGGTCCGCGACGCCGACCTGCTGTCGATTGCTGGCATCGAGAAGAAGATCGCCGAATACGGCAAGCGGGCCCGCGACGGCCAGCTGAAGATCGACGAGATGCAGGGTGGCACCTTCACGATCACCAATGGCGGCATCTACGGGTCGCTGATGTCGACGCCGATCCTGAACGCCCCGCAGTCCGGCATTCTCGGCATGCACAAGATCCAGGAGCGCCCGATGGCGGTCGGCGGCAAGGTCGAGATCCGCCCGATGATGTACCTGGCGCTGAGCTACGACCACCGCATTGTCGACGGCAAGGAGGCGGTGACCTTCCTGGTGCGCGTCAAGGAGGCGCTGGAGGATCCGGCGCGTCTCGTCCTCGACCTGTGAGGTCACGGGCGCAACCGTGAACCCGTCGGAAAGGCGCGATCACGATCGTACCTCCGGTGGGTTCGCCGTCCTGGCCCCCTGTGCCTGGCGTCCTGCGTCTCGGAGCCGGGCCCGTCTTCGTGCCGGCCGCCATGCGGCGCTCGCCTGTCGCATGCGATCTCGATCCATCCCGGCCTGATCCGCACCGGACCGGCGCCGACCAACGAAGGAGGCCGACGTGGCCACTTACGATCTTGTCGTCATCGGCACCGGCCCCGGCGGCTATGTGTGCGCCATCCGGGCCGCCCAGCTCGGCCTGAAGACCGCCGTCGTGGAGAAGCGCGCGACGCATGGCGGCACCTGCCTGAATGTCGGCTGCATCCCCTCCAAGGCGCTGCTGCACGCCTCGGATCTGTTCGAGGAGGCCGGCCACGACTTCGCCGCCTTCGGCATCACCATCGGCAAGCCCAAGCTCGACCTGCCGACGATGATGAAGCACAAGGACGACACGGTGACGGCCAACGTCACCGGCGTCGGCTTCCTGCTGAAGAAGAACAAGGTTGAGGCCTTCCACGGCACCGGGCGGATCGCTGGCGCAGGCGCCGTCACGGTCACGGCTGAGGACGGCTCCGTCCAGACGCTCGACACCAAGGCCATCGTGATTGCCACCGGGTCCGATGTCGCCACGCCGCCGGGCGTTGCCGTGGCGTTCGACGAGAAGACGATTGTGTCCTCGACAGGGGCCATTGCGCTGGCGAAGGTTCCGGCCACCATGGTGGTGATTGGCGCCGGCGTGATCGGGCTCGAACTCGGATCGGTCTGGCGTCGCCTGGGCTCGAAGGTCACCGTGGTCGAGTATCTCGACCGCATCCTGCCGGGCATGGACGGCGAGGTCGCCAAGCAGTTCCAGCGGCTGATGGAGAAGCAGGGCGTCACCTTCCTGCTGTCGTCCAAGGTTACCAAGGTCGAGAAGGCGAAGTCCGGCGCCAGCGTGACGTATGAGCCGGTGGCAGGTGGCGACGCGGTGGTGCTGAGCGGCGATGTCGTGCTGGTTGCGACCGGCCGCCGGCCCTACACCGACGGCCTCGGTCTCGAGGAGTCCGGCGTGACGCTGGAGCGAGGTCGCGTGGTGATCGACGGGCATTTCCAGACGAATGTGCCCGGCATCTACGCCATCGGCGACGTGGTGCGGGGCCCGATGCTCGCCCACAAGGCGGAGGACGAGGGAGTCGCGGTGGCGGAGATCCTGGCCGGCAAGGCCGGGCACGTGAACTACGACGTGATCCCCGGCGTCGTCTACACGATGCCGGAGGTCGCATCGGTGGGGCACACCGAGGAGGAGCTCAAGGCCGCCGGCGTGGCCTACAATGTCGGCAAGTTCCCGTTCACCGCCAATGGCCGGGCGCGCGCCATGCGGCACATGGACGGGTTCGTGAAGGTGCTGGCCGACGCCACCACCGACCGGGTCCTGGGCGTGCACATCATCGGTGCGGGCGCCGGCGACATGATCCACGAGGCGGCCGTGCTGATGGAGTTCGGCGGATCGTCCGAGGATCTGGCGCGCACCTGCCACGCCCATCCGACCATGAGCGAGGCCGTCAAGGAGGCCGCGCTCGCGGTCGAGAAGCGCGCGATTCACATCTGACACACGGCCAGACCGGGCGGCCCCTGCGCCGCCCGGCTGCTGCGGGGCAGGGGTTTCATGCGCCCGCCCTGGGATTGGTTCAGACCGAGCGCATCAACGCGTCACGGCAGGCGCAGTGACGCGTGATCGGGCGTCGGACAAGAGCCGCTCCGTGCCAAAATCCGTAAACCATTGCAATGGATTGGTTTGCCGAGGGCGTCGCCCTGACCGCTCCGCCACAGCTTCGGCGCTTTTCTCGCCCAGATTGCGCCATCGCATCTGGAAGCCTATCTGTGCGCACCCTTCTCCGGCCGATCTGGTTCCTTCTCGCCCTGGTGTTCCTTGTCGAGGCCTGGCTGTGGGACCAGCTCGCGCCACCGATCGCGCGCCTGGTGGCGTTGCTTCCGTTCAAGCCGCTTCGCGACGCGATCGCCGCTGCGATTGCAAGGCTCCCGCCGTGGTTGACCGTGTGCGTGTTCGCGATTCCCGGGCTGGTGCTGCTGCCGTTCAAGCTCGCCGGGCTGTGGCTGATCGCGACCGGGCATCCGCTGCTGGGCTTGCTCACCTTCCTGCTGGCCAAGACGGTCGGCCTGGCAATCACGGCCTTCCTGTACGAGACCTGCCGGCCGAAGCTGCTGGAACTCGCCTGGTTCCGCAGCCTGTCGGCGTGGCTGGCCCTGGCCCGTGACTGGGCCCTTCGCCAGACAGCGCCGGCGCGTCGCCGGATCCGAGCGCTCAAGCGACTGATCATGCGCAAGGTCGCGTCCTGGCGCCGGCGCGGGATTGCCAGCCGGT
>JBMOJG010000424.1:0-3672 GCA_049316925.1 Alsobacter sp.
GGGACGGCCGCACAGGCGCTGTGCCGGCATCGGCCTGCTCGCGAGCGGCAGCCCACAGCGGCCCTGTTTCCCGGGACTGCACCACGGCGGCAGCCGGACCGGGTGTCGCAACGCTGTCAGGCCTGTCAGAGGCGCTGCGGATCCCGTCAGCGTCAAGCGGTGCACCGGCGACCGTGAGGCTGGTCCCAACGGTCGGCGCTGCTGCCTCAGGAAGGGCGACGGCCACATAGGCCCGGCCTGACAGGAGCTCGCGCGAGACCACGATGGTGATGGCGAGGAACAGGGTCGCCAGCGTCGAGATCAGGATGATGGGCAGCTTCTTGGGGAACGACGGCGTTGTCGGCGCATCGGCCCGCGACACGATGCGGGCGTCGGGCGGAATGGCGTTCTTCGCATCACGCGCCATGGCCTCGCGATAGCGCGTCAGCATCGCCTCGAGCTGCTCGCGCTGGGTCTTGGCCTCGCGCTCCAGCCCGCGCAGCTCGACCTCGCTCTCGCTGGCGGTGGTCGACTGCCGCTTGATGCTGTCCAGCGTCGACAGCAGACTTTCCACCCGCGACCCGGCGATCCGGGAATCGTTTTCCAGCGTCCGCACCGCCTTTTCGGCCGCCGTTCGGATCTGGGCCTCGACATCATTCAGCTGGGCAACCAGCTCCTTGATGCGCGGATGCCCGGGGAGCAGCGACCGCGATTCGAGCGCGAGCTGTGCTTTCAGTGTCGTGCGCTCGCCCGCGAGCTTGCGCACCAGATCGTTGTTGGCGACCTCCGAAATGTCCAGCGTGCGGCCAGCGGCCAGCGCATCGCGCAGCAGGCGGGCCTTGGCCTGCGATTCGGCCTGGGCGGAGCGCGCAGTCCCCAGCTGGGTGTTGATGTCGGCAAGCTGCTGCTGCTGGATGGTCGTGTTGTTGGCTCCCAGAAGGATGCCGGTCCGGGCCCGGAATGCCTCGACCTTGGCCTCGGCATCCAGGACCTTCTGGCGCAACGGCTCGATGGTGTTCAACAGCCAGGTCCCGGCTGCGCGTGCCGCCTGCTTCTTGGCGTCCTCCTGCATCTCCAGGTAGATCTCGGCGATCATATTCGCCCCACGAGCCGCAAGCTGAGGGTCCCCGGACGTGAATTCGATCGCCAGAACGCGAGACTGCCCCGCCGGATAGGCCGTCACCCGCTCGGAGAACTTGTCGAGCACGCGGTCGGCATCCGTGTCGCGAATGACGCCGATAAAGGCCAAGATCTGACGCGTCATGCCGCTGAAGCCGGCATTGTCGTCAAATTCGGGGTTGCCGCGCAGCTGCAGCCGCGCAACCGCCTGCTTGGCAAGGTCGCGGGACATCACCAGCTGCACCTGACTGGCGACGTCGCGCTCGTCGGCAGGCTGGCCGATATCCGCCGAACCGTTCGGGCGCGTGTAGTAGCTGTCGCCGGGAGCGAGCAGGACACGGCTGTCGGCCGTGTAGCGCGGCGCAACCGCATTGACGAGGAAGCTGGACACGGCAAGCGCGACAAGTGTCGGCAGCACGATCCACAACCCGTTGCGACGGATGGCCCGCCCCAACTGGCCGATGTCGAGTTCGCCGCCGCCAAAGTCGCCCATGTCGCGGGCAGAGCCGTGACGCATGACTGTTCGCCGTCTCCATGCCGATGGGTCAATTGGAGCGCGGCAAGGTTTCAATAACGTTAAGCAGGCGTGAGCGCCGGGACGCCGGATTCGGGTTTTGTTAACCGTGTCGTCCTAAAAGAAAGACCTCTGGTGATAGTGGTCCAAGGCTCATGTTGAGACGCCGATTCCTTGCCCTGTGCGGCGCTGCGGCCCTCGCGGGTTGCGCCTATCGGGACAGCCCGCCCCTCGACGTCGTGCAGGAGCCCCAGGGCCCCTACACGCTAGCGGCGGGCGACCGGCTGCGGATCATCGTGTTCGGCCAGGACAACCTCTCCAACAGCTATGCTGTGGACGGCGCCGGACGCATCTCGATGCCGCTGATCGGAATCGTGCACGCCGGCGGTCAGACCACGGCGCAGCTTGAACGCACCATCGAAGCGCGGCTGCGCAATGGCTTCCTGCGCGAGCCGAAAGTTTCAGTGGAGGTTGAGCAGTACCGTCCGTTTTTCATCCTCGGCGAGGTGACGACGGCGGGCCAGTTTCCCTTCGTCAACGGCATGACGGTGCAGACGGCCGTCGCCATCGCCGGCGGATTCGCCCCCCGCGCCTTGCGCTCGCAGGCGGACATCACCCGCCAGGTCAATGGCGAGTTGATCACTGCGGCCGTGCCGATCACCTTTCCGGTCCGCCCAGGCGATACCATCCTGGTGCGCGAACGCTGGTTCTGATGGCCGGCCAGGCCGCATCTGCTTCCGCCACCCGGCAGATGCTGCGGATCCTGCACGTCTTCCGCGCGCCCGTCGGCGGCCTGTTTCGCCATGTTGTCGATCTCGCCGGTGCGCAGGCTGACGCCGGGCATGCTGTCGGGATTGTGTGCGACGCAGACGGAGGCGAGCGTGCCACTGCGACCCTGGCCAGCCTCGAACCCCGTCTGCAACTCGGGCTTGCGCGCTGGCCGATGCCACGTGAGCCAGGCCCCGGCGATGCCACAGCGCTGGCCCGTTTCGTCTCCCATCAGCGCAGAACGAGCCCCGACATCGTCCACGGCCACGGCGCCAAGGGCGGCCTCTACGCGAGGCTGCCGGCCGTCATTGGCATCGGCAGGAGTGCGGCGCGGCTCTATACTCCCCACGGCGGCAGTGCTCACTATGGCGCGGCGACCCTTGCCGGCCGGCTCTATGGCGCCATCGAACGCCTCCTGGTGCGCGGCACCGACGGCTTCATCTTCGAAAGCACCTTCGCGCGCGACCGCTTTGCCACGCTGCTCGGTCGCCACGATCGGCCGGTTCATGTCGTCCACAACGGCCTGCGGCCGGCAGAGTTCACGCCGATCACGCCTGTGGCCGCACCGGCAGACATTCTCTTCCTGGGGGAAATGCGGAGACTGAAGGGTATCGACGTGCTCATCGAAGCCTTGGCGTTGCTGCGCGAAAAGGGTGCCGAGCGCTCGGCCCTGCTTGTCGGAGCTGGACCTGATGAGGCCGCCTTCCGGGCGCAGGTCGCGGCACTTGACCTGAAGACTGTGGCCTTCAGCCCGCCGATGCCGGCACGCGAGGCCTTCGCACGCGCCCGCGTCATGGCCGTGCCCTCCCGGGCGGAGTCACTGCCCTATGTGATTCTCGAGGCGGCGGCCGCCAGGCTACCCCTGGTAGCGAGCGCCGTCGGCGGCATCCCGGAAATCGTCCCTCCCGGCCTCGGCCGGCTCGTCCCCGCCGGAGACGCCGCGGCTCTGGCCGATTCGCTGACCCAGGCGCTCGATGCGGCCCCGGCCGAGGCGGACGCCGCGGCAGCGGCATTGGCCGCATGGGTGCGCGAGCGGTTCTCCCTTGAGGCGATGACGGCGGGCATCGATGCGGCCTATCGGACGGCGTTGCAGCGCGCTGGTTAACGCTTCCGTTACGGCAACCGGACTAAACTGGTTGCAGTGATGCGGCATAGCTCGGCGCAGTGCCCGCCACCGGGACACATCATGGCCAAGCTGACAGTCGACGACGTGCTGAGGCTCGACGCGGCGGGAACGCCACAGCCTTCGCCAGGCGCGCAGGCGCGTCGCCTCAATCCCCTGGCCGAAGAGG
>JBMOJG010000425.1:0-3671 GCA_049316925.1 Alsobacter sp.
ATCCCCATGTCGACGCGGATGTGACGCGCCTGCGCGCGCCCTACTACCCCGCAGGCCTGTTCACCAAGGGTCACAACACGGCGCTCAGGCTGACGCGTCATCTCCGCGCCGGCGGCACGCTGGCGGTGATGTCCGACCTGCGCGACGCCCGCGGCGTGTCCGTTCCCTTCTTCGGCCGCCTGGCACCGTCGACACCGTTCCCGGTCCTGCTGGCGCGCAGCCAGGCCGTGCCGCTCGTGGCTGGCCGCGTCGTGCGGCTCGACGGCGCGCGGTTCCGCGTCGACACGGAGCTGGTACCGGTGCCGAACAGTGGCGACCGGACCGCCGATATCGCCGCCGGGACGGCCGCCCTTCACGCGGTGTTCGAGCGCTGGATCCGGGACACGCCCGGCCAGTGGATGTGGGCCCATCGCCGCTGGGGATAGGCGGCTAGCCGATCACCTCATCGGCCGCCGCCAGCACGGCGAGCGGCAAATCAAGCCCCAAGCCCGCTGCCGTCTTCGCATTGACAAGGAACTCGTAGCGGGTCGGCGCCTGCACCGGCAGGTCGGACGGCTTTTCGCCGCGCAGGATCCGGTCCAGATAGCCGACGCTCCGGCGGTACTCGTCAACCAGGTTCGGGCCATACGAGACCAGGCCGCCGGCCTCGGCCTGGTGGCGATA
Organism: Alsobacter sp.; assembly: GCA_049316925.1. Taxonomy (GTDB): domain Bacteria; phylum Pseudomonadota; class Alphaproteobacteria; order Rhizobiales; family Beijerinckiaceae; genus Alsobacter. Next base: position 664 of record JBMOJG010000425.1, read on the forward strand.
CGGATAGACTGCCGGCATCCTGAGCTCAGCCGCCAGGCGAACGATGGCATCTCGGTGCACCGCGCCGAGACCGGTCGCGGTGACAATCAGGCCGGCTGACGGCCCAAGCCCGATCAGCGCCGCCCTTAACCCCTCGGGCTGGCGGAGGTCGATGCCGGTGACAGGTACCCCGATCGGGCCCGCCGCGGCCGTGATGGCCTGCAGTTGCGAGGCTGTTGCCGGACTGGCCGGATCGATCATGACGCCCAGTGGCCCCATGGAGGGCGTAATCTGCCGCAGGATCTCGACCCACTTGCCCGCGAGGCTCGCCTCGAAGAGGGAAAACCCCGTCACGTTCCCGCCCGGCCGGACCAGGGACCGGACCAGGCCGATCGCGACGGGATCGACCACCAGGGTGAACACGACCGGAACGGTCGTCGTGGCATCCCGTATGGCAATCGATGCCGCGCCGCCCACTGCCAGGACGACATCCGGTTCGAAGGCCAGCAACGGCCCGGCACGTGCCCGGGCGGCGTCGGGATCGATGGCGCCGTAGACGATCTTGATCTCGGCCGTTCGGTCGGCGATCCATCCGGCCCGGCGAAGGCCGTCGAGGAGCACCGCCAGCCGCGCCTTCTGCTCGGGGCGGTCCGCAGCGAGATCGAGCAGCAGTCCGATGCGCTTCAGCCGCCCGGACTGCGCATGGGCGAGCGTTGGCCAGAGCGCCGCGCCTGCCACCAGCCCCAATGCCTCACGCCGCCGCATCGTCTGCCTCCGCCTGCACCTGCAACGAGTATAGCCGCCTCGTTCACTCCGGCCATTGGCCGATTGCGCGGCCCGCGTGGCTCGCCTATTGCACGGCCTCCGGGCCGACAGGAGGACCTCATGAAGCTCGCGCGCCAGTTCTACAGCCCGCTCGCCATCGGTGCACCGGCGCCTTTCCGGGAGCTTCCCGTGCGGCTCGAGCGGATGATCCATTTCGTGCCGCCGCATCTCGAGAAGATCCGCGCCAAGGTGCCGGAGCTCGCCCGCGAGGTCGATGTGGTGCTGGGCAACCTCGAGGACGCCATCCCGGTCGACGCCAAGGAGGCGGCCCGCGAGGGCTTCATCGCCATGGCCAAGGCCACGGACTTCGGCAGCACCGGCCTGTGGACGCGGATCAACGCGCTGAACAGCCCCTGGATGCTGGACGACGTGACCCGGATCGTTGCCGAGGTCGGCGACCGGCTCGACGTGGTGATGCTGCCCAAGGTCGAGGGGCCGTGGGACATCCACTATCTCGACCAGCTGCTGGCGCAGCTCGAGGCCCGTCACAAGGTCGCGAGGCCGATCCTCATCCACGCGATTCTGGAGACCGCCGAGGGCGTCAAGAATGTCGACGCGATCGCCCAGTCGTCGCCCCGCATGCACGGCATGAGCCTCGGCCCGGCGGACCTCGCCGCCTCGCGGGCGATGAAGACGACACGGGTCGGTGGCGGGCACCCGGACTACAAGGTGATCTCTGATCCGGTTCCCGGCGAGCCCCGCCGGGTCGCCCAGCAGGACCTCTGGCACTACACCATCGCCAAGATGGTGGATGCCTGCGCCGCCAACGGCCTGAAGGCCTTCTACGGGCCGTTCGGCGATTTTTCCGACGGCGAGGCCTGCGAGGCCCAGTTCCGCAACGCCTTCCTGCTCGGATGCGCCGGGGCCTGGACCCTGCACCCCTCGCAGGTGGCCATTGCCAAGCGGGTCTTCAGCCCCGACGCCGGCGAGGTCGCTTTCGCCCGACGGATCCTCGAGGCCATGCCCGACGGCTCGGGCGCCGTGATGATCGACGGCAAAATGCAGGATGACGCCACCTGGAAGCAGGCCAAGGTGATCGTCGATCTCGCCCGCACGGTCGCGCAGCGCGACCCGGCCTATGCGGCTGCCTATGGCTTCTAGAGCGTTCGCCGATCATGTTGGATCGTATCCCGCAGCGTTGAAGTAGTTTCGGCATTCGTGCGGCAGGAAGAGATCGAGGAGCCGACCGATAGCGTCCCATAGGCCGCTCATTGTTCGCTCGGCCGCTTTGCGCAGCAGGGCCTTGAGCTTGGCGAAGGCGTTCTCGATGGGGTTGAAGTCGGGGCTGTAGGGCGGAAGGTAGCGTAGCTCGGCACCTGCCACCTCGATCATCTCACGCACGCGCGGCCCCTTGTGGCTGGAAAGATTGTCCATGACGACGACGTCGCCGGGTCGTAGCTCCGGGATCAGCACCTTTGCGATATAGGTCTCGAAGGCCTCCCGATTGATCGGCCCGTCGAGCACCCAAGGTGCAATGAAGCCGCGCGTGGTGAGGGCGCCGACGAAGGTCGTGGTCTTCCAGTGCCCATGCGGCACACCCATTCTCAGCCGTTCGCCGCGCCGACAACGCCCATGGCGGCGCGTCATGTTGGTGGAGGCCCAGGTCTCGTCGATGAAGACAAGACGCTCGGGGTCGAGGTCGAGCTGATCCTCGAACCAGGCTTCGCGACGCTTCAGGATATCCGGTCGATCCTGTTCGGTGGCGTGGGCCGTCTTTTTTTGCGCGTAATGGCGTGGCGCTTGAGGAAGCGGCGAACTGTGCCGTCGCCGAAGACCAACCCCCTTTCGGCCAACCGCAGGCGCAGTTCCTCCAGCGTGATGTCCGGCGTCTCCTCCAGCAGGCCGAGAATCGTCGCGCCATGCGCCTCGATCCGACCGGAGCGACGGTCCCCGCCCAGTGCCTTCGGCTTCGGATCGCCCTGTTCACGCTTGAGCTTGCGCCAACGGCTGACGCTGGCCGCGCCGACACCAAACCGCTCGCCCGCCTGGCGATGCGTCAGACCAGCCGCGACGGCAGCAAGAACGCGCACACGAAGATCGACGGAAAGGGCTCGCGACATGTCTGCCGGCCTCCATCCGGCAGACAGTCTGAATCAGCTCAGGGCTGATTTGGGAATCCCAAACGATTCATTCAGATGGACGCCTGCTCTAGCCTAACCTTCCTTGCGCCCGCACATGCCGGGCGACGTCGGCATGCGTAGCAA
>JBMOJG010000426.1:0-3666 GCA_049316925.1 Alsobacter sp.
GTTCTTCTTCGAGGGGTCGCCCCAGTCGGACGGGGAGGCGGCGGGCTTCCGTGACGGTGCCGACACCACTTATGTGTCGGATTTTCTCGCCACCAACGAGGGCGTACAGCTTAACCGCGCCTTCCTGCGCATCCGTGACGGTCGGGTCCGCCGCAAGGTTGTCGACCTCGTCAGCGCGCTGGCGGGCGATGCCGAGGAGGTCACGGCCCTGCGGGCAGAGGTTCTGGCATGACGGTCAGGACTTGTTCGGTATAAAGAACGAGTTCTGGATTTCGGCTTGACCTGACGAACGGAGCCTGTCACTGAACCGTCCCGTTGGCCGGGCGCATCCCCGGTCTGTCCAGGAGCGAGAAGGTCGTGGCAAGGTCGTCCTATCTGTTCACCAGTGAATCCGTGTCCGAAGGCCACCCCGACAAGGTCTGCGACCGCATCTCCGACGAGGTCGTGGACGCCTTCTTCCGCGCGGCGGCGGAGCATGGCTGGAAGGCCAGCGACGTCCGCGTTGCCTGCGAGACCCTGGCAACCACCAACCGTGTCGTGATCGCGGGCGAGACCCGCGGTCCGGCTGCGGTGACGCGCGACTACATCGCCCATGTGGCGCGGCTCGCGATCCGCGACATCGGCTACGAGCAGGACGGCTTCCACTGGGAAGACGCCGACATCGAGGTGCTGCTGCATGCTCAGTCCGCCGACATCGCGCAGGGCGTGGATTCGGCCGGCAACAAGGATGAGGGCGCGGGCGACCAGGGCATCATGTTCGGCTATGCCTGCCGCGAGACGCCCGAACTCATGCCGGCACCGATCCATTATGCCCACAAGATCCTGCAGGCCCTGTCGGTCGCCCGGCGCTCCGGCGAAAGCAAGGTCCTTGGCCCCGACGCCAAGAGCCAGGTGACGGTGCGCTACGAGAACGGCAAGCCCGTCGGCGTCACCCAGATCGTCATCTCCACCCAGCATCTCGACGAATCGCTGAGCTCGCATGATGTCCGCGCCATCGTCGAGCCTTATGCCCGCGCCGCGCTGCCGGACGGCTGGCTCGACAAGAACACCGTCTGGCACGTCAACCCGACCGGCAAGTTCGTGATCGGCGGCCCCGACGGCGACTGCGGCCTGACCGGACGCAAGATCATCGTCGACACCTACGGCGGTGCCGCTCCCCATGGTGGTGGCGCCTTCTCGGGCAAGGATCCGACCAAGGTCGACCGCTCGGCCGCCTATGCGGCGCGCTACCTGGCGAAGAACGTGGTTGCGGCCGGTCTCGCCGACCGCTGCTCGATCCAGCTCGCGTACGCGATCGGCGTTGCCCGGCCGCTGTCGATCTATGCCGACCTCTACGGCACCGGCAAGGTCGACGAAGGCAAGCTCGAGGCGGCCCTGATGGAGGTGATGGACCTCACCCCGCGCGGCATCCGCGAGCATCTCGGCCTCAACCGCGCGATCTACGCCCGGACGTCATCCTATGGCCATTTCGGCCGCGCGCCCGAGGCCGACGGCGGCTTCAGCTGGGAGAAGACCGACCTCGCCGATGCCCTGAAGGCCCGGGTCTGAGGCGGCCGTGGACGGCGCCGCCGACGGGCGCGGCGCCTTCTGGGGTCGGCGCAAGGGTAAACGCCTGCGCGCTGCCCAGGCCGGGCGCGTGGAGGATCTGCTTCCGCGCCTGCGTTTTGATCCGCCTGACCTGACCGGACCGGCCGCGCTGTTTCCGCGGCCGCTCCGGGAGGTCTGGCTGGAAATCGGCTTTGGCGGCGGCGAGCACCTGCTCGCCAATGCCCACCGCCATCCGGACATCGGCATCCTCGGCGTCGAGCCCTTCGTCAACGGCATGGCCAAGCTGCTGGCCTCGCTCGAGGCCGACCGCATCGACACGGTGCGGCTGCATGATGGCGACGCCACCGGCGTGCTGGCCGCGCTGCCGGATTCGTCGCTGGCCCGCGTTGACCTCAACTACCCCGATCCCTGGCCGAAGCGCCGCCACAACCGGCGCCGCTTCGTGTCCGACGACAGTCTGCGCCAGATTGCCCGCGTGCTGCGCCCGGGCGGCACGTTCCGTTTCGTCAGCGACATCGACCACTATGTCGGCTGGACGCTGGCGCGTTTGCTCCGCGCACCGGAACTGCGCTGGACGGCGGAGGCGCCCGACGACTGGCGCGAGCCCTTCCCGGACTGGCCGGGAACCCGGTATGAGGCGAAGGCGCTGCGCGAAGGCCGCCGGCCAAGCTACATCGCGGCCCTGCGGGTCTGAGCGCGGCCTTCTATTGGAGCAGGGCGGGCGGGTTGCGCCGGTTACCGCGCGCCTGCAGGAAGCGCAGCACGCGCTGTGACGTCTCCGGCGACAGCTGCTGGTAGGTCGCCTGCAGCCGCTGTGGATCGACCGCGCGCTTGGCCGGGGCGAGACGAAACCCCTGCAGGGCGGCGGCGGTCTCCCAGCGGAAGCCCAGCGCCTTGCAGACCAGCAGCAGCAGATCATCGTCGGGATCAACAAACAGCCGGTCGGCAATCACCTGCGGTAGCCTGGCCATCAGCGCCATCGCCGCGAAGGCACGCGAGCGCTGGCCCTGTCGGGCAAAGCGCAGCACGTCATCCTCGCCCAGCACGCCGCGGATGTGCATCGTGGCGACAGCCGCAACCTCGGCCGCTTCGGCGTGAAGCCCGACACGGGCCGTTTCGACCAGCCTGGTTCCGGCAGTGGCCACGACCTCGTCGATCAGCCTTGCGACCCGGGAATCGGCCTGCGCCAGCAGGCGGGCCCGCGCCGTCTCGCCAGCCAGCCCAACCAGCGTCCGCAACGCCACATCGGGAATGTCGTCACGCAGGCCGAGCGTGATCTGCAGTGTCTCGTCGCTGCGCGATCGTGTCACCATGCGGGCAAAGCCAGGCGCCGAGAACCGTGCTGAGGCATTGTCGGCGGCACGGCGCAGCACGCTGGTGTCGCCACGCTCGACGAGGACCTCGGTGACGGTCTCGCCGATGTTCTGCCGACCCGCGATCGCCAGCAGATGGTCGCGGCCAAGCGACAGCGCGATCGCGATCAGGTCGGTGTCGGTCAGCACCGGCGAACGTTCGAGCACGGGCGAGGCGACCGGGATCGCGTCGCGCGCCAGCCGCCGCATCAGGCCCGGCGGGGCCGCCTGGTGGTCGGCCAGCCGTTCGGCGAGTTCGACGCGGGCCGCGGCCTCGACCGAATCGGCCAGCAAGCCCAGCACAGTGTCGAACAGCGCCATCACCTCCGGGCCATGCGGCTGGTCGGCGCGCAGGAACAGGTCGACGACCCCGCGCAGCGTCGCGATCTTGCGGGCCGGACCGCTGCTCTCGAGTGACTGGACGATGTCGTTGGGGATCATGGCTGCGACCGGTCGGAGCAATCAGGCGATGCCCCAACATAACGCCGAAGACCGACGCAACCCTGAAGGGTAGCGCTCGGATTGATCCATTGCCGCTAGCGTGGAGTTAACCCTGCGCCTCGACCGGGCGTCCGACCTTCTGCTTCGCGTTGACGAAGCGCATGACCCGCTGGGCGGTCGGCACCGACAGGTTCTCGTAGCTTGCGAAGGCGCTTTTCAGCAAGGCGGGCGGCGCCGATCCGCCGGCCTTGGCACCGAGGAAGGCCTTGAAGGTCGGCCAGCTGAAGCGCAGCCCGCGCACGATGAACAGCAGCGCGTCGTAGTG
>JBMOJG010000427.1:0-3666 GCA_049316925.1 Alsobacter sp.
ACATAAAGATATCTTTATATCGACAATTCGACGTCGACAAGAGGCCAGGCGCTTCGAGCCTCAACGCGACGTGCCGTCAGAAAACCGCGGCACACCGTCCGTCAGCGTCGGACGCTGCGCCGGCCGAGCGCGACGACGGCCACCACCGCCAGCGCGGCCAGTAGCGTCACGGCATCGACTCGCTCGCCATTGACCAGCGCCGCCACGCCCAGCGTCACGAAGGTCTGCAGCAGCTGGACCTGCGAGACGCGCGCCACGCCGCCCAACGCCAGCCCGGCGTTCCAGAAAAAGAAGCCAAGATACTGGCTCATCAGGCCGAGATAGAGGAACGCCAGCCAGGATCGACCGGCGATGGCCGCAGGATCGGCCGGGGCGGACAGCAGGGTCAGCGGCACGGTGACGGGCAGCGACACCACGACGATCCAGGAGATCACCTCCCAGCCCGGCATGCGCGCCGCCAGCTGCGCCGACACCACATAACCGACCGCCGCGGCAACGACCGCGGCCGCCAGCAGCGCATCGCCCCACTCCAGCCGGCCGCCGCCATCGCGCAGCGAGAAGGCGACGACCAGCAGGGCGCCAGCCACGGCGCTCACCCAGAACAGCAGCGGCGGCCGGTCACGCATCAGCAGCGCACCGACGGCCGCTGTCGCCAGCGGCAGGATGCCGAGCACGACGCCGCCATGGGCCGCCGGCACCTGCTGCATCGCAAAGGCGGTGAAAGCCGGAAAACCGCCGACCAGCAGCAGGGCCGCAAGCCCGAGCCGAATGAGATCCGGCCGCGACGGCAGTGGCCGCCGCAGCACCAGCAGCACGCCGGCTGCCACAAGGCCGGCCAGCGCCGCACGGCCGAAGGTCACGAACCAGGGACTGAGATCGGCCACCGCCAGCCGCGTCATCGGCAGCGTCGCCCCGAAGATCACGACGCCGGCCAGTCCGAGCAGCAGGCCAAGCCGGTCCCGGGCGAGGGTCATCCGCGCAGCCTAGCCGACGCGGCAGGGCGCGACGAACGCAGGCTTGTGATGGCGCCGATCAGCCACTCTGATGCGCCGCGGCCGCACCTCACCGGAAGGGCGGCTCGTCGAAGCTGCGCAACTTGCGCGAATGCAGGCCTTCGCGCTCGCCCGCCAGCAGGTCGAGCGCCGCGATGCCGATCTGCAGGTGTTCGCCCACTGCCCGCTCGTAGAACGCGTTGGCGGCGCCCGGCAGCTTGATCTCGCCATGCAGCGGCTTGTCGGACACGCACAGCAGCGTGCCGTACGGCACCCGCAGCCGGAATCCCTGCGCCGCGATGGTGCCGCTCTCCATGTCGACCGCGATGGCGCGCGACAGGTTGATGCGCTTGCGCTCCTGGGTCCAGCGCAGCTCCCAGTTGCGGTCATCATTGGTGACCACCGTGCCGGTGCGCAATCGCCGCTTCAGCGCCTCGCCGCGATCGCCGGTGACCCGCGCCGCCGCCTCCTGCAGGGCGAGCTGCACCTCGGCCAGCGCCGGGATCGGCATGTCGGTCGGCACCAGCGCGTCGAGGATGCGGTCCTGCCGCAGATAGCCGTGCGCCAGCACATAGTCGCCGATCACCTGCGACTGCCGCAGCCCACCGCAATGGCCCACCATCAGCCAGGCATGCGGCCGCAGCACCGCGAGATGGTCGGTGATGTTCTTGGCGTTGGACGGCCCGACGCCGATATTCACCAGCGTCACGCCGCCACCGGACGGGCCGAGCACGTGATAGGCCGGCATCTGGAACCGGTGCCACGGCGCCGCCGCGATCCGGGCGTCGACCTCCGCCTCCGGCGTCGACCGGTCGATCCGCACCTGGCCAGGCAGCACCAGCGCCTCGTAGGTGCCGCCGGCCCGGATCTGCTCGAGCCCCCAGCGGATGAACTGGTCGACATAGCGGTGATAGTTGGTCAGCAGGATCCAGGGCTGGATGCTGCGCCAGTCGGTGCCCGTGTAATGCACCAGGCGGCGCAGCGAATAATCCACCCGCACCGCGTCGAACAGCGCCAGCGGCCGCGGCTCGCCGTCGCGCAGCTCGTACAGCCCGTCGGCGATCTCGTCGCCGACGGCGGCCAGCAGCGGCGTCGGGAAGAACCGCGCCAGCTCGGCCGCCGTGACAGTGCCGCGTCCGAGCTCGTCGCCGCGCTCGAACACATACGGGTAGGGAATCTCCTGCTCGCCGGTGCCGACCTCGATCTGCGCCCCGAACTCGCGCGACAGCGGACCGAGCTGCTCCAGCAGATAGGTCCGGAACGCGGCCGGCTGCGTCACAGTCGTGACGAACACGCCTGGCGCGGGAAACTTGGCGAAGGCCCTGCGGTTGGTCGCCGGCACGCCCTCCGGCCGGTAGGTCAACCGCAGCGCCGGATAGCGGAAGCTGGCCCGCTCCGCCGGCGTCGGCGGCTCGCCGCTTTCGAGATAGCGGTCGACGCAGCGGCGCAGCGCCCCGGTGGCCGCGCCATACAGCGCATCGAGGCGATCGACGGCCTCCTCGGGGGAGTTGACGATGTGCCAGGTCACGCGCGGCTCCTTTGCGGCAGTCGCACGCGTGATACGCCCCGGCAGGCCGCTTCGTCAAAGCCGGCGCGGACAGACCGGGCGGCACCGATCGGCGGACTGTCCGGTGCCGTTGACCAGACAATGGGGAGGCAGACGGCCTGACGCACGCCGGTCCACCGTCGCCTCAACCGCGAACGAGCCCGCGCTGGGCAAGCGTCAGCGGGGCCAGCAGCATCAGGCTGACCAGCAACAGCGGCAGCGCCAGTGACCGCGCCTGGCCAAGCAGCGCACCGAGGGGCTCGGCGGCTGTGGCGCCGAGGATCCGCGAACCCGGCCCGGCGGCAAGGTCGCAGAGCGCCAGGGCACAGCCTGCGACCATCACCGCCACGGCCACCCGGCATGCCAAGTCCGGCACGACGGCCGGGCCGCGCTTCAGCGCCGCCAGCCAGGCGGTCGCAACCGCGAGGCCGGCGATGAACACGGGCCGTGGTGCCGACCACAGGCCGAGCTCAAAGGCCACCGACCATGGCATGCGCGCCAGCACGAGCCAGGTCCAGTCGGCCGCCAGCGCCAGCGGCACGCCGAAAACGAGCCAAAGGGGTAGGTCGAGCGCCCGCAGCCGCCACAGCCACAGCCGCGCCAGCGTCGCGGCGAGCCCCCCCAGCAGCACCAGCTTGCCGGCGAGCGTGATGCCAAGAGCAACCTGGCGGCACTCCGGTCCGGCACAGCCGACGCTTCGTCCGATGACCGGAAGCAGCGCCGGGAACAGCATGAGTACGGCGATCAGCACCGCGAAGCACGAACCGCTGGCAACGGCAAAATGCAGCGCGGGCGCAGCGTGCGGTGCATCGGGCAGGTCGGCGGCCTCGCTCATGGCCAAACCATGCCACAGGGGTCGTAAAGAAAACATGGCTGAACCCTGCGATTCAGCCACGTATTCGCACTGAAATTAGCGCAATAAGATTAGCGGCTAAATTTCTTGTACTTGATCCGCTTGGGGATCGTGCTGTCGATGCCGAGCCGCCGCTTCTTGTCTTCCTCGTAGTCCTGGAAGTTGCCCTCGAACCACTCGACATGGCTGTCGCCCTCGAAGGCCAGGATGTGGGTGGCGATGCGGTCGAGGAACCAGCGATCGTGGCTGATGACCACGGCGCAGCCGGCGAAGTC
>JBMOJG010000428.1:0-3661 GCA_049316925.1 Alsobacter sp.
CGCGACCATGGCAACGGTGAGACCCGCGACCGTATCGGCACGCAGCGCCCCGAGGTCGTACCCCTCACGCAGGACCGTGACGAATTTGGGTGTGAACAGCTCCGAAAAGGTGGGAGCGGTGAGGCGCGGCTGGGTACTCTCGGTCATCGGTTTCCCATGCGTGCCGAAACTGCATTCCCGGCCTGTGATTTGGCATCCTGCGCGCATTTAAGCCGGTTGCCGAGTCGGGGAAGCTCCTTAAGATGCGCGCGTTAACAGGAGGAAAGCATGGTCAAGGCAATTCAGGTTCACAAGGTTGGCGGTGCCGAGCAGCTCGTGCTGGGCGAGGTGACGCTGCCTCCGCCAGGACCCGGCGAGGTTCGTGTGCGCAACGAGGCGGCCGGCCTGAATTTCATCGACATCTATTTCCGCACCGGGCTTTACCCGGCCCCCAGCATGCCGTTCATCCCGGGCGGCGAGGCGGCGGGCAAGATCGTGGCGGTGGGTTCGGACGTGAAGCGTTTTCGCGTCGGTGACCGGGTGGCCTATCTGGCCCCGCTGGGATGCTATGCGCAGGAGCGAAACGTTCCGGCCAAGATGCTCGTTCCGCTGCCTGACGGGATCTCCTGCAAGCAGGCCGCCGGCATGATGCTGAAGGGCCTGACCGTCCAGTACCTGGTTCGCCAGACATGGAAGCTGAAGGCGGGCGAGACCATCCTGGTGCATGCGGCGGCGGGCGGGGTCGGACAGATCCTGGTGCAGTGGGCCAAGCACATCGGGGCCACGGTCATCGGCACCGTCGGCGACAAGGACAAGGCCAAGCTGGTGCGCAAGCTCGGCTGCGACCATGTAATTCTTTATCGCGACGAGGATTTCGTCGCCAAGGTCCGCGAGATCACCGGCGGCAAGCTGTGCGACGTGGTCTATGACGGCGTCGGCAAGGCGACCTTCCCCGGCTCGCTGGATTGCCTGCGGCCGCGCGGCCTGTTCGTCAGCTTCGGCAATGCGTCTGGCGCCATCGAGGCGTTCAACATCGGCATCCTGTCGCAGAAGGGCTCGCTGTTTGCGACCCGGCCGACGCTGAACACCCATACGGCCGACCCGAAGAACCTGGCGCGCATGGCACGCGACCTGTTCGCCGTCGTGCAGTCCGGAGCGGTGAAGATTCCGGTCGCCCGCACCTGGAAACTCGAGGAGGCGGCGGAAGCGCACCGCGCCCTCGAGGGACGCCAGACAACGGGAACGGCCGTGCTTCTGCCCTGACCGGCTCCGAGACGGCTGGCGGAGGATGGCGATGAAGCGACTGGACGGCGATCGGACCGGGGCGCCCCTCATCGGCCTGCGCGGCATCGTCAAGCGGTTCGGCAGCATGGTGGCCAACAACCGCATCGATCTCGACATCAGGGCGGGAGAAATCCACGCCCTGCTGGGCGAGAACGGTGCCGGCAAGTCGACGCTGGTGAAGATCATCGACGGCCTGCTGCAGCCGACCGAGGGCATGATCCTGTGGCAGGGCCGCGAGGTGGTCCTGAAGTCTCCCGAGGATGCCGCGGCGCTGGGCATCGGCATGGTGTCCCAGCATTTCTCGCTGTTCGACAATCTGACGGTGGCGGAGAACATTGCCGTGGCGTTGCCGCCGAACGAGCCGCTGACCGGGCTCAATGATCGCATAGCGGCCATCGGCGCCCGCTACGGCCTGGCGCTGGAGCCGTCGCGGCCGGTCTGGTCGCTGTCGGCCGGCGAGCGCCAGCGCATCGAGATCGTGCGCGCCCTGCTGCGCGAGCCGCGCCTGCTGATCCTCGACGAGCCCACCTCGGTGCTGACGCCGCAGGAGGCCGAGCGCCTCTTCGTCACGCTGGAGGCGCTGGCCGCATCGGGATGCGCGCTGCTCTACATCACACACCGGCTCGAAGAGGTGCGGCAGCTTTGCCACAAGGCCACGGTGCTGCGTCTCGGCCGGGTCGTCGGCTCCTGCAATCCGCGCGAGGAGAGTGTGCAGCGCCTCGCCGCGCTCATGGTCGGCAGCGAGATCGAGGACATCAGGCCGGTCGCGGCGCACACGCCCGGGCCCGTGCGGATGCAGCTGACGGGTCTCAACCTGCCGCCGGCCGATCCGCATGGCGTGGCGCTGCGCGAGCTGTCGCTGGAGCTGCGGGCCGGCGAGATCCTTGGCATTGCGGGCGTCGCCGGCAACGGCCAGTCGGAGCTGTTTGCGGCGCTCTCCGGCGAGCGCGTGGTTGCGAACGCGGAAGCGGTCGTCATTGACGGCGTTCCCGTCGGCCGCCAGGGCATCGATCGCCGGCGGCGCTGCAATGCCGCCTTCGTGCCGGAGGAGCGCAACGGCCATGCGGCCGTGCCGCGCATGACCCTGTCGGAGAACGTCATCCTGTCGCGCCACGCCACGGGCGGCGTGGTGAAGCGCGGGCTTGTCGATCTGGAGGCCGCGAAGGCCGTTGCCGACGAGATCGTCACGGCCTTCGACGTGCGGCGGGGACGCAACGATCCGCTGGCTGGAATCCTGTCGGGCGGCAATCTGCAGAAGTTCGTCGTCGGCCGCGAGATCCTGCGCGAACCCGGCGTGCTGATCGTCAACCAGCCCACCTGGGGTGTCGATGCGGGCGCGTCGCTCACCATCCGGCAAGCCCTGATCAGCCTTGCGGCCCGTGGCGCCGCGGTGCTGGTCATCAGCCAGGATCTCGACGAGATCTTTGCCATTTCCGACCGGATCGTCGTGATCCACGGCGGCGAGCTGTCCGAACCCGTGTCGGCCCGGCATGCGACGCGGGAGGCCATCGGCCTGCTGATGGCCGGCGGAAAGGGGCAGCCCCATGCGGCTTGAACTGGTCCCGCGGGCCGATCCGGACGCGCGGGCACGGATGCTCGCGCCAGTGTTTGCGCTGCTCGCCGCGGTCCTGATCGGCGGCGTGATCGTGGCGCTGATGGGTCGTTCGCCGCTGGCCGCCTTCCATGTCTATTTCGTGCAGCCGCTGACGCAGGGCTGGGCGCTGCAGGAGATCGCCGTCAAGGCAACGCCGCTGCTGATCATCGCCATCGGCCTGTCGTTTTGCTACCGTGCCAATCTGTGGAACATCGGCGCCGAGGGCCAGTTCATCGTCGGTGCGCTGGCGGGCTCGATCCTGCCGCTGGTGACCCACGGCACGGGGGCGGGTGCCTGGGTGGTGCCGGCCGCCATTCTGATGGGCATCGCCGGAGGCATGCTGTTCGCGCTGATCCCGGCCGGATTGCGCGTCGCCTTCGGGGTCAGCGAGATCCTCTCCAGCCTGATGCTGGTCTATGTCGCCGAGCTGACGCTCGACTATCTGGTGCGCGGGCCGTGGCGCGATCCCAAGGGCTTCAACTTTCCGCAGACGGTGAGCTTCGACGCCACCTTGCCGTATCTGGTCGATGGCGGCCGGCTGCATGCGGGCATTCTGCTGGCACCGCTCGTGGCGGTCGCCGCGTGGTTCGTGCTGAAGCACACGCTGTTCGGCTTTGGCGTGCGCGTTTCCGGCGAGGCGCCGAAGGCGGCGCGCTTCGCCGGGTTTCGTCCCGACCGGCTGGTGCTGTCGGCCTTCGCGATCTCGGGCGGGCTTGCCGGGCTTGCCGGCATCCTCGAAGTGCTGGGCCAGATCGGGCAGCTGAAGCCCGGGATCTCGCCGGGCTATGGCTTCACCGCCATCAC
>JBMOJG010000429.1:0-3661 GCA_049316925.1 Alsobacter sp.
GCTCGATGACGTCGTTGGCGATCCAGTCGCCGAAACGCCCGGAGGCGCGATTCATATAGCCCGATCCGTCGCCGCTCAGCCCGTCGCTCGGCATCACCAGGGCGAAGTCACCGATCTCGTCACCCGCGCGCAGCCGCTGATAGATCCGGTGCGCGCCGCCCTGAAATGCCCAGGACCATGCGCCGCCATAGACGCCGTGCAGCAGAACGATCACGGGAAGATCGTTGCTCGGGCAATCGGCATTGTAGATCACCACATCGGCGCGGTGCCCCAGCGCGGGCGAGCGGACCGTGCAGAAGCTGAAGCCCTCCGGTGCGAGGTCGGCGTCCGAAACTTCCAGAGTGGAAAAACCGGTCATGCCGCACAGCCCTCGCCGGTATGCGGATGGAGCACAGCCTTGGCGACGCGCCCCCCGGCGAGGTCGTCGATCGCGGCCCCGAGCTCGGCCAGAGGATAGGCGCGGGAGATCATTCGATCGAGCGCCAGAGCGCCGGACAGATAGTGGCTTTGAAGAAGCGGAAAGTCGCGATCCGGGTCGCACTGCCCGTAGAGCGGATTGATGTAGGTCTTGTCCCATTCGAACAGGGTGCAATCGAAGGGCACAGTCTGCTCGACCCCGCTAACCTGGACGGCCGTGCCGCCGTGCCGGATGAGCGCGAGCGGTGCCGGTGCCAGGGCCGGGACGCCGGTGCATTCGAAAGCGAAGTCCGCTCCGCCAGGGATGACGGCGTTCAGGCGCTCGCTCAGATGAGACAAGCCGGGTCGAGCGGGATCGCTGAGCACCGTGTGCGTGGCACCGAACTCGCGTGCCCGCGCGAGCCGGTCCTCGGCGATATCGATGGCGACGATCCGATCCGCGCCGGCGATCAGGGCGGTCTGGATGACGTTGAGCCCGATCCCCCCGCAGCCGAGCACCGCGACCGAGGCGCGGGGCGGGACCCTAGCCGCGTTCATCACCGAGCCGAACCCCGTCATCACCGCACAGCCCATGATCGCCCCCGCCTCGAACGGGACCTTGGCGAACAGCGGCTGACAGGCGTCCTCCACCACCATGGCAAACTCGGCCATTGTTCCGAGGTTGAACGCGCTCTGGACCGGTCCTCCGCGATATTGCACGGCTGTCGCTCGCGGCTTGCCGGACCGCCCGTCGCCGTTGGCGGGAGAGCTGATTTCGCACAACGGCATGAGACCGCGCTCGCACATGGCACAGGTTCGGCATGGGATCGCCCAGTTCAGGACCACCCGATCGCCGACGCGCAGGCGCGTGACCTCGGCCCCGACTGCATCAACCACGCCGGCCCCTTCGTGTCCCACGATGAAGGGGCCTTTCCACGTGCGGATCGCGTCCACGTCGGTGTGGCACAGCCCGGCAGCCATGATGCGGACGGCGACTTCCCTGCCTTCTGGCCGCGCAATCAGGACGTCGGACAGTGCAAAGCCTCCCTGGCCATCCGCGACGATGGCGTTGCAGGTTCGCGGCCAGGGCTCATTGTTCGGGCGTGGCTCAGTCATGAAGCGCCGGACGGGAGACGTCGATCGTGGTGTCGCCCAACGACACGCGCAGCCTCGACCTCATTGATGACGAGCGGCACGGCGATCGTGTGTGGCATGGCCTCGCGCGTCCGGATAATTCTACCGTGCGAGACCCTAGCTGAACGCGCAGGCGGCGGTCCCTTCGAAATCCTATCGCATTCTTGTCACCCGACGGTCTCAGACGGCTGGTGGCCTTTGGGGTCTAGCCGGAGGGATCGCATGGCGCAGGCAGGATGAAGGCCTGCGATCAGGATGCCCGAAGCGCTCCGGAAAACGGCTCGATCAGCAATGCGCCGTCTTCATGTCTCAGACTTCCGACCATCACATCGGCCGGCACTGCCATCTCGATTGGGAACGACATTGCAACGGGACAGTCGGTGAAATTGACGCTGCACCATGCTGCTGCTCCACCGGCAGTCCGGCGGACAAGAAGGAGCGTACCCGGGGGCGAGGGAAGGAACTCGATCGATCCTCGCAGCAAGGCTGGGCTGGAGGACCGCAACTGCATGATGCTGCGGAACAGGTTCAGGATACTGTCGGGGTCGTCGTCCTGTACCGCGACCGCCAGGCTGCGGTGTTCATCGCCGAGAGGCAGCCAGGGCTCCCGGGTCGAGAAGCCGCAGAGCGGGCCGCCCGCCGACCAGGGCATCGGCGTGCGTGCACCGTCGCGCTGGCTGCCGTTCGGATAGTTGGCGATGCACTCGGGATCGACCAGCCGGTCGAAGGGTATGTCGACTTGGGGCAGGCCGAGCTCCTCACCCTGGTAGATGAAGATCGTCCCGCTCAGCGAAGCCTGCAACAACAGGAGCAGTCGTTCGATCCGACCTTTCGGCGCGGCCGGGTTGCGCCATCGGCTCGCGACACGCGCGCAGTCGTGGTTCGAGAACGCGAACCCCGGATAGCCGGCGTCGGGGTCACTGCTCCAACGTTCTACGACGGATCGAATGTGAGCTGCGTCAAACTCGGAGGCACCGATGAAGTCGAAGCTGTAGGCGGAAGAGAGCCGCTTCGAACCCGAGGTGTAGTCGACCATCGTCGTGTGAGGATCCGATCCGCCGACCTCCGCGACCGTGAAGAAGTCCTCACCCGCCGCGCTTCGGAACTCGTCGGCCAGCCGTTCGATCAGCGGGATCATTTCGGGCTGCGACATGCTGTAGATGGGTCGTTGCATGTCGAAAGGACGGGACGCCCCAGAGCTCGCTGGGGAGCACGGGTTGTCCCGCAACCGCCGATCGATCATGCCCAGGTTGAGCGCATCGAGCCGGAAGCCGTCGACCCCGCGTTTGATCCAGAACTTCCCGACGTCGACCAGCGCGTCGACGACCTCGGGATTGTGAAGGTTGAGCGTCGGCTGCTGCTTCAGAAAGTGGTGGAGGTAGTACTGCCTCCGCCGACTGTCCCAGGTCCAGGCCGGGCCGGAAAACACCGACTGCCAGTTGTTCGGCGGCGAACCGTCGTCCTTGGGGTCGGCCCAGACGTACCAGTCCGACATCTCGCCCGATGGCGATCCGCGGCTTGCCGAGAACCAGGGATGGAGGTCCGACGTATGGCAGTAGACTTGGTCGATGATGACTTTCAGACCCAGCGTATGGGCGCGCGCCACCAGCGCGTCGAAGTCGTCCAGCGAACCGAAGATCGGATCGACGGCGCGATAGTCGGAGACGTCGTAGCCGAAGTCGACCATCGGCGAGGTGAAGAAGGGAGACAGCCAGATCCCGTCCACCTTCAGGCTTGCGATGTAGTCGAGCTTTTTCGTGATGCCCGGCAGATCGCCGATCCCGTCGCCATTCGTATCGAGAAAGCTTCTCGGATAAATCTGGTAGATCGCGGCTCCATGCCACCACGGCTTTTTGACCTGATCATGATGCATGCGAATGTCTGCCGGCCGTGGTGAGAGAGCCGAGGCGCTCTTCAGACCACCTCCACTCGCGAGACTAGACGAACGGCGCGGACGCGTTCGGTCAAACGCTGTCGCTTTCGTGCGGCTTGACGATGGCTTGATCGCGAATTCCTCGGCCAAGGGTACTGTCAGTCCAACAAAAGCTTTTCTCAAATAGGCGCAGATTGGGCACGGTGCGCGAGACCTAAGCCGCTCAGCCAGGTTGGTCGAAACGGCAGGTGCGAGTTC
>JBMOJG010000430.1:0-3660 GCA_049316925.1 Alsobacter sp.
CTCACTTGCCCGAGCGGCGGAACTCTTTGGAGTATTTGCGGATCTCGGCCCACACGACCTCCTGGTTGGCGGTGAACCAGTCGGTCACCGGCACGAACTTCGCCCCATCCCAGCGGGCGATGCGGCCATAGCCGCCGCCCTGGTGGTCTTCCCGCGTGATGGTGGTGGGCGGCAGCAGGCCCTCGGCCGTGAACTTGGTGATCGAGCGCAGGCCATCGTTCAGCCAGGTCCCGGTGACCGGGCCGTTGGGAGCCTTCTGTGCCGCCATGCGGACGCCCTCGACCATCAGCGAGGCCATCTGCACCCCGTAATTGTAGTAGCTGGTCCCGACCTTGGCTTCGGGGCCGGCGCCCTTCCCCTTGGCGACGACGTCGGCCAGGATGTCCTTGATGATCTTGGGCTCGCGGCCGCCGACGCAAGGCTCGACCTTCATCACGCCCTTGGCGGCCTCACGGCCGACGACATCCATGTCGGACTCCGACAGCCACACGCTGGAGGAGACCCGGTCCATCGGCAGGCCGTTGCGCACCGCCTCCGTCAACGCGACCGTCTGGCCGACACCGGCACCCCAGAAGATCACGAAGTCCGGGCGGGCGCGGCGGACCTGCGGCCAGATCGCCGCCTGGTCGTTGCCCGGCGGCGTATACGGGAAGGCGACCAGCTCGAAGCCCTGCTGCTGCGCCAGCACCTGGAGGATCGGCAGCGGCTCCTTGCCGAAGGGCGTGTCGATATGGACGAAGACGATCTTCTTGCCCTTGAGGCTGCCGTTTTCCATCTTCTGGAAATTGCTGATGATCAGCCCCGCCTGGGTCCAGTAGTTGATCGACAGCGGCAGCACGAACGGAAACACCGTGCCGTCGGCGGCGTCGCTGCGGCCCGAATAGGCGGTGATCAGGTTGATCTTGTCCTCGAGCGCGCGCGGCACCAGCGCGCGGGCGACAGGCGTGGACAGTGGATCGATCAGGACCGCACCCTCACGCTTGCCTCGCTCATAGGCCTCGATGGCCCGCGGCAGGTCGTTGGCGTGGTCGGAGACATCGACGACGATCTTGTAGCCGCCGACGCCGCCCCGCTCGTTCACCAGGGTGAAGTAGTCGCGCTGGCCCTGGCTGTATTCGGAGGTGACGAAGGTGTAGATGCGCGTGAAGTCCTGCGGCAGCGTGAAGCGGACGATCCGCTCCTGGGCGAACACGCCCGTCGTGCTGACGGCGGGTGCGGCCAATGCGGCCGCGGTGGTGGACATGAAGGTCCGACGTGAGACTGCCATGGTGTTTCCTCCGCCCTTTGTGTGTTCGCCGTTACCGCTGGGCATGACGGAACGGCCAGACAAGCAGATAATTGCGCAGATTGGCATAGATCTTGGCGAGGCCGAGGGGTTCGTAAAGCAGGAACCCGATCACGAGCGCGCCATAGGCGACGAGCGGGAGATGGGCCCGCAGGTCGATCCCGATGTTGAGGCCGAACTGGCTGGCCACGAGGGCCAGGCCATTGTTGAGCACGATCGGCGCGAACAGGATGAGCGCGGCGCCGAAGAACGGACCCAGGACGCTGCCGAGCCCGCCGACGATGATCATCGCCAGCAGCTGGATCGACAGCTCGATATGGAACTGGTCGGGTGAGACCGCGCGCAGATAGCACACGGCCAGGACCGAGCCGACGACACCGCCGATGAAAGAGCTGACCCAGAAGGCCAGCAGCTTGTAGCGGAAGGTGGAGACGCCGAGGATCTGCGCGGCGTAGTCCTTCTCGCGCACGGCGGCCAGCGCGCGGCCGAAGCTGGTGCGGCCGACATTGAGCATGAACAGGGTGATGACGAAGCACACGCCGAGCGCGAAGTAATAGGTCTCGACCTCGCCGCGCAGGCTGATGCCGAGGAAGCGCACCGGCGGCACCTGCAGCGTCGCCAGCGCACCGCCGCTGATGGCCGGCGTCTGCGAGATGACGAAGTCGACGATGTACTGCATCGCCAGCGTTGCCATCGCCAGATAGATGCCCTTCACCCGCAGGGCCGCGGCGCCGAACACGATCCCGACCGAGGCGCTGAGGAGCCCGCCGGCGATCATGGCCAATTCGAGCGGCACGCCGAAGCGAACGAGATGCACCGAGCCGTAGGCGCCGATGCCCATGACAGCGCCATAGCCCAGGTGGATCTGGCCGGCGCCACCCATCAGCAGATTGAGGCCGAGCGCCGCCGACGTCCAGATCAGCCAGGGCAGCAGGTAGCCGGCCACATAGAGGCGGTCGACCAGGAATGGCGCCAGCAGCAGGAAGGCGAGGACGGTGAGGACGAGGACACGGTCGAAGGCCAGCGGAAAGAGCTGGCGCTCGTCCTGGTAGCGGGTGTGGCGGATCCCGGCGCGGCGGTAGAACACGGCCCTACACCCTCTCGATGTGCTCGCGGCCAAACAGGCCGTGAGGCTTCAGCAGCAGGGTGAGGAGGATGATGACCGAGGCGACGATGTCGCGGGTACCGCCACCGACGAGCGGGTCGAGAACACCGGTGGCCAAGCTTTCGGCGACGCCGACGATGATGCCGGCCAGCAGCACGCCGGCGATGGAATCGAGCCCGCCCAGGATGGCGATGGCCAGCGCCTTGATGAGGAGCAGCGACAGCGACCAGTCGACGCCCTGGGTCGCCCCCCAGAGGATGCCGGCGCTGGTGGCAGAGACAGCAGCGAGGCCCCAGGCGACGGCGATGGCGCGCTCGACGCGGATGCCGACCGACCACGACGCCGTCTGGTCGTCGGCGACCGCCCGCATGACAACGCCGTAGCGCGAGTTGAAGAACAGCAGCGACAGCAAAATCAGGCCCAGCGACACGCCGCCGCCGATCAACGTCGCGCGATTGATCAGGAGTTCGCCAAGAAAAATCGGCGTCTGCGGAATGCCGATGTCGAGACGCTTCACCGCAGCGCCGAAGATGCCGGGCATCAGGCCACGCAGCAGGATCTCGATGCCGAGCGTCAGCATGATGGTCATGATGACCGGCTGGCCGATCATCCGGCGAAGGGCCAGGCGCTCGACCATCACGCCGAACAGGAACATGGCACCGAGCGCCGCCGGGATGGCGAGCCACATCGGCGCGCCCAGTCCGGCGGCGATCGCCCAGGTGATGTAGGCTCCCGTCATCGCGACGGCGCCCTGCGCCAGGTTGGCGAGGCCTGAAGTCTTATAGATCAGCACGATGCCGAGCGAGACCAGCGCGTACATCAGCCCGACGAAAACCCCACTGACGGCCAGCTCGGCGATGAGGAGATAATCCATCAGACAGAGACCTCGCTGATCGTGAGCGTGCGGCGGATCACGCCGCGCTCGCCGCTCTCGTAGGTGATGGCGGCATCGAAGACCGTCTCGCGCTCGCTGCCGTAAAGCGCCGCGATCAGCGACGCATAAGTCGTCTCGATGGTGTTGCGGCGCAGCTTGCGGGTGCGGGTGATCTCGCCGTCGTCGGCGTCGAAGTCCTTGTGCAGGTTGACGAAGCGGCGGATGCGCAGCCCCGGCGGCTGCAGCTTGTTGACATGCGTGACAACGCTGGCGACGAGGCCCTGCACCTGCGGGTTCTGCGACAGGTCCGCGTAGGACGTGTAGGAGATCCGGCGCTCCTCGGCCCAGTGGCCGACGGCGTCGAAATCGATGCAGATGATGGCGGTCAGCTGCTCG
>JBMOJG010000431.1:0-3658 GCA_049316925.1 Alsobacter sp.
TCGCGACAGCGTCGACCATATGCTCGACCACGCGGGGGCCGGCGATCTGGCCGTCCTTGGTGACGTGGCCGACGAGGATGAGCGCCGCGCCGCTGGTCTTGGCGTAGCGGATCAGGCTCTGGGCCGAGCCGCGCACCTGCGTGACCGTGCCGGGCGCGGCCTCCACGCCCTCGGTCCACATGGTTTGGATCGAATCGATCACCACCAGCCGCGGCGGCACACCCTGCGACAGGGTGGCGATGATGTCCTCGACACTCGTTTCCGCGGCCAGTTCTACGGCCGCACCGGCGAGCCCGAGGCGCTCGGCCCGCAGCCGCACCTGGCCGGTGGCCTCTTCGCCGGAAATGTAGACGACCCGGTGGCCCCGACCGGCCAACGCCGCGCAGGCCTGCATCAACAGCGTCGACTTGCCGATGCCGGGGTCGCCACCGATCAGGATCACTGACCCCTTGACGAAACCGCCGCCCGTCACCCGGTCGAGCTCGGCGATGCCCGACGCGACGCGCGGCGCCTCATCATTGCCCCCGGTCAGCCCCTCGAGCCGGAACACCCGGCCGCGCGTTCGCCCGGGCCGGACCGGACCGCCGCCGGGCAGGGGCGCCGCAACCGTTTCCTCCGCGATGGTGTTCCAGCCGCCGCAGGCATCGCAGCGACCCTGCCAGCGCCCATAGGCGGCACCGCAGGACTGGCACACATAGGTGGGAGCGCGCTTGGCCATGCTCAGGCGCCGACGTAGCGGCGATGGTAGCGACGGCCGAGACCGGTCAGCACCTCGTAGCCGATGCTGCCTGCCGCCGCTCCGACGGCATCGACCGTCAGCGTCTCGTCGACCAGCCGCGCGACATCGCCGCGCCGGACCGGCGACGGAACAGCTGTGACGTCGATGGTGACGAGGTCCATCGAGACCCGGCCAGCCAGTGGGCAGCGCACCCCGTGCACCATCGCGGCGCCGCCGCATCGCCCGTCCCGTCCGGACAGCGCCCGCGGATAGCCGTCCGCATAGCCGACGGAGGCCACTGCCAGCCGGCGCGGTCCACACGCCGTCCACGCAGCGCCGTAGCCGACGCCCTCGCCATCCTCGGCACTGCCGACCTGGATGATCCTGGCCTCCAGAGTGACCACCGGCTGCATCGGGTTCTCGCTCCGGCGCGTGGGATTGCCGCCGTACAGCGCATAGCCCGGCCTGACGAGATCATGGTGCGATGCCGGCACGCCAAAAAGGCCGGACGAGTTCGCAAGACTTCCCGGCACATCGGGAAAAGCCGCCCGCACGGCAGCAAAGGCGTCCAGCTGCCGGGCCGTCAGCGGATGGCCCGGCTCGTCGGCGCAGGCCAGATGGCTCATCAGCAGGGCAGGGCGGAACCTTCCGGGCACTGAGGCCAATTCAAGCACCTCGGCGACCTCGAGCCCGAGCCGGTTCATCCCCGTGTCGACATGCAGCGCCGCCGGCAGATCGGTTGCCTGCGCGAGCTGAAAGGCCATCCAGGCGTGGATCTCGTCGCGCGAGCCCAGCACCGGCCGCAGGCCCAGGGCCGTGTAGACCGCTTCGGTGCCTGGCAGCAGCCCGTTCAGCACGTAGATCGTGGCTCCCGGCACCGCCGCTCGCAGCCGCCGTGCCTCGGAGAGATGCGCCACGAAGAAGGTCTCGCAGCCAGACGCCGCCAGCGCCGGCCCTGCCACGGCAATGCCGGTGCCGTAAGCATCAGCCTTCATCACCGCCGCGCAAGCCGCGGTGCCGGCCGTCGTCGCGGCCAGCCGCCAGTTGGCGCAGAGCGCCGCGAGGTCGACCGTCAGGATTCCGCCGGCCTCCCGGCCGTCCGGCACGTCGGGGAAGCGACCTGTCACCTCATTCCATCCGCTCGGGCATGGCATCCTCCCGCGCCAGGTTGGAGAACCGGGTGACTTCCGCGTCGAACTGCAGCGGCACCGTGCCGGTCGGGCCATGGCGCTGCTTGCCGATGATCACTTCGGCACGGCCATGCACCTGCTCCATCTCGGTCTGCCACTTGAAGTACTCCTCGGTGCCGGGCTTCGGCTCCTTGTTCTTCAGGTAGTACTCCTCGCGGAACACAAACAGCACCACGTCGGCGTCCTGCTCGATCGAGCCCGATTCGCGCAGGTCCGACAGCTGCGGCCGTTTGTCGTCGCGCTGCTCGACCTGGCGCGACAGCTGCGACAGGGCGATGATCGGCACCGACAGCTCCTTGGCCAGCGCCTTCATGCCCGTGGTGATTTCGGTCAGCTCCTGCACCCTGTTCTCGCCCTTCTTGGCCGAGGCCGACAACAGCTGCAGGTAGTCGACGACCAGCAGGTCGAGCCCCTTCTGCCGCTTCAGCCGCCGCGCCCGGGCGGTGAGCTGGGCGATCGAGATGCCGCCGGTCTGGTCGATGTAGAACGGGCACCGCTCCATGTCGCGCGCCGCCCCGGCGATGCCGGCAAAGTCGCTCTCGGTGATCTCGCCGCGGCGGATCTTGTAGGAGGCGACGCCCGACTGCTCGGCGATGATGCGGGTCGCCAGCTGTTCGGCCGACATTTCCAGCGAGAAGAACCCGACGATCCCGCCGTCCATCCGCTTGATCGTGCCATCGGGCTGGCGTTCGCCCATATAGGCCTTGGCCACGTTGAAGGCGATGTTGGTGGCCAGCGCCGTCTTGCCCATGCCGGGGCGGCCGGCGAGGATCACGAGGTCGGACGGCTGCAGGCCGCCCATCATCCGGTCGAGGTCGCTCAGCCCGGTGGCGATGCCCGACAGCTTGCGGTCGCGCTTGAACGCTTCGGCCGCCATGTCGACGGCGCCGCGCAGCGCATCCGGGAAGGCCATGAAGCCGCCCTCGTAGCGCCCGGTCTCGGCGAGCTCGTAGAGACGGCGTTCCGCCTCCTCGATCTGCTTGCGCGGCGATTCGTCGACCGGCGCGTCATACGCGACATTGACCATGTCCTCGCCGATGACGATCAGGTTCCGCCGCATCGCCAGGTCGTAGATGGTCCGGCCATAATCCTCGGCGTTGATAACCGTCGTCGCCTCGGCGGCGAGGCGGGCGAGATACTGCGACACGGTCATGCCGCCGAGATCCTGATCACCCAGGAAGGTCTTCAGCGTGATCGGCGTGGCGATCTTGCCACTGCGGATCAGCGACTGCGACACCTCGTAGATGCGCCGATGGACCTCCTCGGAGAAATGCACCGGCTCGAGGAAGTCCGACACCCGGTAATAGGCGTCATTGTTGACCAGCACGGCGCCCAGCAGCGCCTGCTCCGCCTCGATATTGTGCGGGGCGGTGCGGTACTGCGGAACGGGCTCGGCCAGCTGCCGGGCCGCCAGGAAAGACGCCATGGTGCGATTCGCTCGATGAAGGACACAGGATAGGACGGGCCGTTCGGGATGCCACCCGTGCGTCCGACTGTCGAGCACGCCCTTGGCTTGTCCCCGCTGCCCACATCATGTGTCCGCGCCGGGTTCCGCGCTTGACTCCATGGGCCGGGTTTGAGCCGGCGCCGGCCTGCGCCAGCGTGCCGGATCGCGTCTCCTGCCCGCCGCTTCTCCAGCAGATGGACCTGACCAAGGATCGGCAACTGGGCCGGGGCATTCCGGTTCGGACTGGTCCTCACCGCCGAAACCGACATGGAGATCATCGCAGAAGCCATGGGGGTTGGCTGA
>JBMOJG010000432.1:0-3658 GCA_049316925.1 Alsobacter sp.
TGGGCAGGCAGCCCAGATAGGCGATGTCGAACGATCCGGCATGAGTCGGGCCGTCGGCGCCGACCAGGCCGGCGCGGTCCAGCGCAAACCGCACGGGCAGGTTCTGCAGCGCCACGTCATGGACCACCTGGTCATAGGCGCGCTGCAGGAAGGTCGAATAGATCGCACAGAACGGCTTGTAGCCCTCCGTCGCCAGCCCGGCTGCAAACGTCACCGCATGCTGCTCGGCGATGCCGACGTCGAAGGTGCGGGTCGGGAAGGCCTGCCCGAACAGGTCGATGCCGGTCCCGCCCGGCATGGCGGCGGTGACGGCGACGATCTTGTCGTCGGCCTGCGCCGCCTTGATCAGGCTCTCGCCGAACACCTTCGTGTAGGCCGGCGCATTCGCCTTTGGCTTGGACTGCGTGCCGCTGATGACGTCGAACGTGGCGACGGCATGCAGCTTGTCGGCAGACGCCTCGGCCGGGCCGTAGCCCTTGCCCTTTTGGGTGACGACATGGATCAGCGTCGGGCCGAGCTCGCTGTCGCGGACATTGCGCAGGACCGGCAGCAGATGCTCGAGATTGTGACCGTCGATCGGGCCCACATAGTAGAAGCCGAGCTGCTCGAACAGCGTCCCGCCGGTGACAAACCCGCGGGTCAGCTCCTCGGCTCGCCGGGCCGTCTCGAACAGGCCGCGGGGCAGGTGCTTGGCGAGCTTCTTGCCGCGCTCGCGCAGGCCCCGGTAGGTGCCGCCCGACAGCAGCTTCGACAGATAGGCCGACAGCGCGCCGACCGGTGGGGCAATCGACATGTCGTTGTCGTTGAGGATGACGACCAGGCGCGAGTTCATTGCACCTGCATTGTTCATCGCCTCGTAGGCCATGCCGGCCGACATCGCGCCGTCGCCGATCACCGCCACGACATTGTTGTGTCGGCCGTCGAGGTCGCGCGCCACCGCCATGCCGAGCGCAGCCGAGATCGACGTCGACGAATGGGCGGTGCCGAACGGGTCGTACTCGCTCTCGGCGCGCTTGGTGAAGCCCGACAGGCCGCCGCCCTGGCGCAGCGTGCGGATCCGGTCGCGCCGTCCCGTCAGGATCTTGTGCGGATAGGCCTGGTGGCCAACGTCCCAGATGACTCGGTCGTTCGGCGTGTCGAACACATAGTGCAGGGCCACCGTCAGTTCGACGACGCCGAGGCCGGCTCCCAGATGCCCGCCGGTGACGCTGACCGCCGAGATGGTCTCGGCCCGAAGCTCGTCGGCCAGCTGCGGCAGCTGGGCTTCCTCCAGCCGACGGAGGTCGGCAGGGGTCCGCACCCCGTCGAGCAGCGGCGTGTGCGGCCGGATGCCGGGGGCCGGGGCGGGGTGGGTGCCGGAAACCTTGGGGGGCTGGGTCACGGGCCTGTCCTGGAAGGGAGCGTGGGGCTCAGGTGAAGTGTCAACCAAAGTTTACGCTCAAAGTGTCAAGTTCGACAACAGGGATGATGCGACAAACTTCAGCGGTCGACGTCAAGCGGTTGTACGCCCTTCGGCCGTCCGTCAGCACCCAGCGAAATCATCTCCACCTTGGCCTCGGCCTTGCGCAGCAACGATTCACACTGCGCCTTCAGCGCTTCGCCGCGCTCGTAAATCGCAATGGACTCCTCCAGTGCCACCTCGCCGCGCTCGAGGCGGGTGACGATGCCCTCGAGCTCGGCCAGCGCCGTCTCGAACGACAGGGCCGCGACATCGGCGGGCGGCAGGGCAACGGAATCAGGCAAGGGACTTCTCCGCAAGGCGGTAACGGGCGAGCGAGCTATATCGACTGACCGTGCGGCGCTTTCAAGTCTGAGCTTTCAACCGCCCGAGCGCGGCCGTGCCGCAGCCCCGTGACGGTCGCGGTCGTGGACGAGGCAGGCCGCGCCGCCTAATGTGCCGTCGCAACCGGAGTCTGCCATGGTCCAGCTCGTCCTCGGCCTCGTGATCTTTCTCGGCGGCCATACCTTCACGACATTGCGCGCCCAGCGTGCGGCACTGATCGAACGCACCGGGGAGGGCTCCTACAAGGGCCTCTACAGCCTGGTGGCGCTGCTCGAGTTCGTGCTGATCATCTACGGTTTCGGGGCCTACCGGGCGGCGGGCTATATCCAGGTCTGGAACCCGCCGACCTTTCTCCGCCATCTCGTCCTGCTGCTGATGTGGCCCGCGATGGTGGCTCTGGCCGCCACCTACTCGCCCGGCCTTATCAAGGCGAAGCTGAAGCATCCGATGCTGGCGGCAGTCAAGATCTGGGCGCTGGCCCATCTGCTGGCCAATGGCGACCTCGGCTCGATCCTGCTGTTTGGCAGCTTCCTCGCCTGGGCCGTTTATGACCGCATTGCCGTCAAGCGCCGCGGCGCACCTGTGCTGCCCGCCGACACGCCGTTCGGCCGCGGTGACATCATCGCATTGGGCGCCGGAACGGTCGCCTATCTTGCAATGACATGGCTGCATCCGCTGCTGATTGGCGTCCCGGTGATCGGCTGACGGACCCGGCGCATGACAAGCGGGGCCTGCGCATGCTAAGCGCTGCCGCCTGACATGCGAGCGCCTGCCCGGGAGGGCCCGCGTCGCCGGGAGAGCCGAGCCGGTCATGGCCGATATATTTCGCGAGATTGAAGACGACGTCCGCCGCGACAAGGCCGCGGATGTCTGGAAGAAGCATGGTCCGCTCTTGGTCGGCCTTGCCGTCCTGATCGTCCTGGTGACGGCGGGATGGCGCGCCTGGGTGTACTATGAAGGCAAGCGGGCCGAGACCGCCGGCGCCCGTTTCGAGGCCGCCATCGAGGCATCGCGCTCCGGAGACTCCGCCAAGGCCGAGCAGGATTTCGCCGCCATCGCCAGGGATGCGCCGTCCGGCTACGAGCGACTTGCCCGCTTCCGCGAGGCTGCGGAGAGTGCCCGTACCGATCCGTCGAAGGGGATCAAGGCCTATGAGATCTTGTCGGCCGACGCCGCGCAGCCGCAGATCCTGCGCGACCTTGCGCGGCTGCGCGCGGCGCTGCTGGCGGTCGACAGCGAGCCCCGCGACGCGCTGAAGGCCCGTCTCGACCCGCTGCTTGTCGCCGGAAACCCGTGGGGGCCGAATGCCCGCGAGCTGCTCGGCCTCGCCGCCCTGAAAGCGGGTGACTACGAGGGGGCCGGCAAGCTGTTCGACGAAATCATTGTCGACCGCAACGCGCCGCCATCGCTGCGCCAGCGCGCCGAACTTTTGCTTGGACTGGTCCGTTCTGGGCCGGTGAAGCCGGCCTCGTGACCGACGTTCCGGTTCCGGCCCGCCTTCATGGCCGCAGCCGGGACCGCCTGCGAGGAACGCCATGACCTTCACCCTGGCCATCATCGGCCGCCCCAATGTCGGCAAGTCGACGCTGTTCAACCGGCTCGTCGGCAAGAAGCTGGCGCTGGTCGACGACCAGCCCGGCGTCACCCGTGACCGGCGCGAGGGCGAAGGGCGGCTGGGCGACCTGACCTTTACGATCATCGATACGGCAGGCCTCGAGGAGGCCGACAGCGCCTCGCTGGCCGGGCGCATGCGGGCCCAGACCGAGGCCGCCATTGCGGATGCCGATGCCATCTGTTTTGTCATCGATTCGCGTGCCGGCCTGACACCGTCCGACCGGCATTTCGCCACGCTGGTGCGCCGCGCCGGCAAGCCGG
>JBMOJG010000433.1:0-3653 GCA_049316925.1 Alsobacter sp.
GCCGGCCGGTGCTCGGCATCGCCGAATGCGGCGTGGCGACGGCGCTGACGCGCGGCGACCGGTTCGGCGTCATCGCCATCCGGACGAAATCGATCCGCCGCCACATGCGGCAGTTGCGCAGCTGGGGCCTCGTCGACCGGCTGGCCGGCGAGCGGGCGCTGGAAATGAGCGTGGCCGAGACCGCCTCCGGCGAGGGCACGCTGGCCCGCATGATCGCGGTCGGCACCGCGCTGCGCGACGAGGATGGCGCCGACGTCGTCGTCATGGGCTGCGCCGGCATGGCGCGGCACCGGCGACCGTTGGAGGAGGCACTCGGCGTGCCGGTGATCGACCCGACACAGGCGGCCGTCGCCATGGCGCTGGGAGCCGTGCGGTTCGGCTGAAGTCGGGTTGCGGCACCCGCCATCGCGTTGGTGCCCGGTGGACTGCGCAGCGCCCTGGCTGAATTCACGTTTGGCGAGGCTGCTGCCGACAGGCGGCACGCGCCTAGGCCGTTGCGCTGCGGTACCATAGCGTTTATTCGGCCGGATGTGTTCGGCCCGGGCCATCCCGTCGGGTCCGGCCCACCCGCAGCAGGAGCTAACGCATGTTCGGCATCGACGCGCAGGGCGTCTACCCCATCGCCCCCACCCCGTTCACCGACACGGGCGCGGTCGACACCGCCTCGACCGACCGGATGGTCGACTGGTACCGCGAGATCGGCGCCACCGGCATGACCATCCTGGGCATCATGGGCGAGGCCCCGAAGCTCGACCAGAGCGAGGCGATCGCCTTCGCGCGGCAGTGCATCGCCCGCGCGGAGGGCCTGCCGGTGCTGGTCGGCGTCTCGGCGCCCGGCTTTGCCGCCATGCAGGCGCTGACGCGCAGCGTGATGGATGCGGGCGCGGCCGGCGTGATGATCGCGCCGGTGTCGTCGGTGCGCACCGACGACCAGATCGTCGGCTACTACGCGCAGGCCGTCGAGGCGATCGGCGCCGACGTGCCGTTCTGCATCCAGGATTATCCGATCACCACCAACGTGCAGATGGCGCCGGGCGTGATCGCGCGGATCATCTCCAACCACCCGTCCTGCGTGATGCTGAAGCACGAGGACTGGCCGGGCCTGGAGAAGATCAGCACGCTGCGCCGCCTGCAGGCAGAAGGCACGCTGCGCAAGGTGTCGATCCTCACCGGCAATGGCGGCATTTTCCTCGACTTCGAGATGGAGCGCGGCGCCGACGGCGCGATGACGGGCTATGCGTTCCCCGAGATGCTGGTCGACGTGGTGCGCATGCAGCAGGCCGGCGACCGCGACGGCGCGCATGACCTGTTCGACGCGCATCTGCCGCTGGTGCGCTACGAGCAGCAGCAGGGCGTCGGGCTCGCGGTGCGCAAATATGTGCTGAAGCGGCGTGGGATCCTCGCCTCGCAGGCGCAGCGCAAGCCGTCCTCCGGCCTGACGCCGGCGGCGGTGACGGAGGTGGAGTACCTGCTGGCGCGCCTCGCCCGGCACGATCCGCGGGCGGCGCGGCTGCTGGGCTGACCGCCGGGCGAAGGCTCAGCCGGCGAACACCACGGTCTTGCGGCCGTTGAGCATCACCCTGTCGTCGAGATGATCGGCGAGCGCCCGGGCCAACACCCGGCGCTCGATGTCGCGGCCCTTGCGGACGAGATCGTCGGGCGTGTCGCGGTGGCTGATGCGCTCGACGTCCTGCTCGATGATCGGCCCCTCGTCGAGATCCGATGTGACGTAATGGGCGGTGGCGCCGATCAGCTTGACGCCACGCTGATGTGCCTGGTGGTAGGGTCTGGCGCCCTTGAAGCCAGGCAGGAACGAGTGGTGGATGTTGATGCAGCGCCCGGCGAGCTTGGCGGCCAGCCCGTCCGACAGCACCTGCATGTAGCGGGCGAGCACGACGACCTCGCTGGCGCTGGCCTTCACCAGCTCCCAGATCTGCTGCTCCTGCTCGAGCTTGGTCTCCCGCGTCACCGGCAGATAGTGAAACGGCGCGCCGTCTAAATCGACGTGCTCGTAGGTCTCGCGCGGGTGGTTGGCGACGATGGCGGCGACCTCCATGGGCAGCTCGCCGATGCGGCGGCGGTAGAGCAGGTCGACCAGGCAATGGTCAGACTTCGACACCAGCAGCATCACCCGACGGCGCTCGGCACGATCACGCAGGCTCCACTCCATGCCGAACCGGGCGGCAACCGGCGAGAAGGCTTCGCGCAGCCCGGCGACATCGGCGCTGCCCTCCACCGGGTTGAACATTACCCGCATGAAGAAGCGGCCGGTCTCGGTATCGTCGAACTGCTGGGCGTCGAGGATGTTGCAGCCGGCCTCGAACAGCGCGGTCGACACGGCGGCGACGATGCCGGGCCGGTTGGGGCAGGCGAGTTTCAGGACGAAGGTGGACGCCATGCCGCTCAGCCTCCCGAAGCGCCGGACGCGCGGCGCCGCGTTGTGCCGCGCAGCATGGCGAACTGCAAGGTGGCCGACCGGCCCGGGAGCGACGTCGGCTTGGCTTCAGCCGACCAGCAGGGCAACGCCGCCGGCCGCCACCGCCGCACCGGCTGTCCGCACCGCCAGGCGCGGCGCCAGCCTTGCGAGGCCGAACGCCAAAGCGACGCCGGCGGCATGCAGCAGGGTGGTGGCAACGATGAAGCCCGCCCCATAGGCAAGGCCGGCGGCATCGGCCGGCATCTCGGCGCCATGGGCATGGCCGTGGAAGACGGCGAACACGGCGCACAGCGCAGCGCCGACCCCGACGGGTGCGCGCAGGCCCAGGGCGATGGCAGCGCCCAGCACCACCACCGACAGCGCGATGCCGATCTCGGTCAGCGGCAGGGCGACGCCGGCGACGCCCGCCGCGGCGGCACCCGTCATCATCACGACGAAGGCCAGCGGCCAGGCCCAGGCGGCACGCCCGCCGACGAGGCCGGCCCACAGGCCCACGGCCACCATGGCGAGCAGATGGTCGGCGCCGCCGAGCGGATGCGCGAAGCCCGCGGCGAAGCCGTGGACATGCGGCTCCAGGCCGGTATGGGCCCAGGCGGGGGTGGCGAGGAACAGCGCGGCAAGGGCGACGGGCAGGCGGGACTTCATGGCGGGTCTCCGGGCA
This sequence comes from Alsobacter sp., assembly GCA_049316925.1. GTDB lineage: Bacteria > Pseudomonadota > Alphaproteobacteria > Rhizobiales > Beijerinckiaceae > Alsobacter. The sequence goes on from JBMOJG010000433.1 coordinate 3,099, forward strand.
GACGACATATGGTCACAGCATGCAAGGAGTGCGCCGGTCAAGCCCGCAGGCCGCCGGCGGTCTCGATGAACTCGGCGACGGCCGCGACACCCTCGCCGGCCCGCACATTGGCGAAGACGAAGGGCTTGGCGCGCCGCATGAGGCGGGCGTCGTGGTCCATCACCGCGAGGTCGGCGCCGACATGGGGGGCGAGGTCGATCTTGTTGATCACCAGCAGGTCGGACCGGGTGATGCCGGGCCCACCCTTGCGCGGGATCTTCTCGCCGCCGGCGACGTCGATCACATAGACGGTGATGTCGGCCAGCTCGGGCGAGAAGGTCGCCGCAAGATTATCGCCGCCGGATTCGATGAGGATCAGGTCCAGCGCCGGAAATCGCTGAATCATCGTATCGACCGCGGCGAGATTGATGGAGCAATCCTCGCGGATGGCGGTGTGGGGGCAGCCGCCGGTCTCGACGCCCATGATGCGCTCCTCCGGCAGGGCGCCGGCAACGGTGAGGAGGCGGGCATCCTCCTTGGTGTAGATATCGTTGGTGATCGCGCACAGGTCGTAGG
>JBMOJG010000434.1:0-3645 GCA_049316925.1 Alsobacter sp.
CGCCGCCGATGAAGCCGATCTGCACCGCGCCGCGCGTCTGCGCCGCGGCCGGCAGCGTGGCGGCCACGCATGTGGCAGCGGCGCCCAGAAGAATGTCGCGTCGGTTCATGGGGCCTCCCTCCGGCTGTGCAATCTCGACGCAGTCTATGCCGATCACAGTGGATAGGCATCTCACGGGTGCGACAGGGGGCGGGTGGAGTGGGTAGCAACAGTCCGGTCCGAAGCGGCGGCGGCTGCCAGCACCGGCTCATCGGTCAGGCTGCCGCTGAGAACCAGCCTGACCGACCCGGGTAATAGGGATTCTGCTGCGGCGATCACATGTCCTCGTAGCCAGGAACGTCGTCTCTGATGATCTTCGGAACCGGGAAACCAAAGGCACCCTTCTTGCCGTCAAGCGTGAGACGGCCCTGTTCATGATAGCTGCTTGAATACAGTTCCGTTCCAATCATATAAATAGCCAGCACAAGCGCCTGCGCAGAATCAATTCTGTGGATTTTTCTTGTAATCAATCGGTCAGGCCAATCAATGTCATACTGACAGGACCAATCTTTTTCGTGCTGTTCAGGGCTAAAAATTCGAACTAATATTTCATTTTTGTTCGACTCGCTGACATTAAATATTCTTTCCACAATAATCATAACAACCTCAGTAATTAAAAGGCGGGATTGGATGACCTCTCAAGCAGGCGGCATAGCGCTGCATTGCCTGCGCATAACAGGCGCGCAATCCAACAAGCCTACATTGGAATTCGTCGCGTTCCAGTTGCCTTTCGCATTGCGCTTGCGTGGATGCGGCGACCCAACTCTCCGTACTCCACCGATCACGCCTCACCGGCGAATCCGTCCCGCCCGCCCCTCCCGCCCCCGCTGCCTTCTCCGTCTCCACCAAACTCGCCTTGCGGCGACGACGCGACGGTGAACGAACCGACCGGAGGCGCCGCCTTCGTGCCCGGCAGCGGGCCATAGCCCACCGCCTCGCGCTTCTCGTCGTCGGTGAGGAAGCCGGCGGCGCCGACCCGTGACCACAGCGCCTCGCGCTCCACGGACAGTGCCTCGATGCGGTCGAGGTCGGGCTCCAGGCGCAGCCCGTCGGCGCCGGAAAAGGCAGCGACGCTGGCCCTGGCATCGGCGGCACCGGTAGCGCTGGCAACGCCGGCCGAGGCATCGTCAGGAGCGGCGGGGTCGCGCCCCGACCGGCGGGGGCCGGCAGGGTCGTCGCCGGCCCGGCCGCGGCCGGCGGAGCCGCCGTGATAACCGGCAAACGCGCTGCGGGCGCCGGACGAGCCGCCTGCCTCCGGCCAGGCCGGGCCGAGCCAGCCGGCCAGGGCCTGGGCGGTGCGGGTCGCCAGCGGGATCACCGTCTGGCGCCAGAAGCTGCGGTTGGCCTCGGCATAGTTGGCGTAGGTGTTGTCGCCGGGCAGGCCGAGCAGCATCGGCGGCACGCCGAAGGCCAGCGCGATGTCGCGGGCGGCGGCCGCCTTGGCCTCGACGAAGTCCATCTCCTTCGGGTTCAGCGACAGCGGCTTCCAGTCCAGCCCGCCCTCCAGCAGCAGCGGCCGGCCGGCATTGGCGGCGCCCTGGAAGCTCGCCTCCAGCTCGGCGCGCAGGCGCTCGAACTGGGCGTCGGTGAGGTCGACGCCGGGCGGGCCGGCATAGACCAGCGCGCCGGAGGGCCGCGCCGCATTGTCGAGCAGCGCCTTGTTCCAGAAGCCGGCGGCGTTGTGGATGTCGAGCGCGGCTGCGGCCGCGGCTGCCGGCGCCAGGCCGTAATGGTCGTCGAGCGGGTGGAACAGCCGCAGGTGCAGCACCGGCGGCACGCCGCCCTGCTCCTGGTCGAAGCGCAGCGTGCGGCCGCCGACCGAGTAGTCATAGGCGGCCGGCCAGCCATCCGGCCCCGGCACCACCGCCATGCGGTCGGGCCGCAGGCCGTGCAGCTCGGCCGGGCGGCCATCGGCGCCCGGCACCTGCTCCGCATAGGCGTTGCCGGCGAGCAGCAGATGGCCGTAGAGCGCCTCCAGAAAGGCGGCGCCGCCCTCGCGCGGGTTGGGCCGGGCGAGCAGGCGCAGCACCGGGTGGTCGGGCACCTCGCGGCGGCCGACAAAGGCGAGCAGCGGCAGGCCGGCAGCGGCCTCGGCGATCATCCGCACCGCGCGGTGAACCACCGGGTTGTGCTGGAACCCCTCGCGCGCCAGGGCAGCGCCCTCGCGCGGGGTCCACACCGGGCGGCCGGCCAGCGACACCGCCAGCAGCGGCCCGGCGCGCGACGCCTTTGTGGCCAGCGGAGCCGCAGGGGCGGCGGGACGCCGCAGGAAACGGTCGAACAGCGCCATGGCGGTGCCTTTCAGGGCCAGTTTTGCGCGAAACACCGCTCCGGTGTTCAACCGGAGGCAGTGCAGGGCTTCGGCAAACGGTGAAAATCCGGCCGGCGAAAAAACTCGCAGCGGCGGGCTGTTTTCGGCGACAGGGTGAAGGCCGGGTTAGCAAAAGAGCGCCCCGGAACCCACTCAAGCGGGAGAGGCGACACATGGACTCGCACCGCGTGCAGGGTGCGGCGGCGGGCCGGTCAGCGGCTGTATCGGATCAGACGCGGCGAACGCGCGGCCGCGGCGCTCGCGGGGCGAGCGCCAGGGCGGTGACGGCCCACACCAGGGCGTCGAGACGGTCGGGCGAGCGGCCGTCGGAGAGGCCCCAGCCGGTGGCTACGGGTCCGAAATCGCACAGCTCGTCCTCCAGCGCCGGGAAGGCGCCGACATGGACGACGCGGCCCTGCTCGTAGAGATGCGCCACCGGCTCGGCGCGCAGATGCTTGCCGCGGGTGGCGCGCACCGGCCGCACGGCGAGGCCGGGGTCGGTCTCCTTCAGCACGGCCTCGGCCATCTCGCCGCCCTGGTTGACCTCGACGACAACGGCGTCGGCCTCCAGCCGGCGCGCCACGGCTGCGACAGCGGAGGCCCAGGCGGCCGGGCGCACGCCCTGCAGCGTCGCGTCCTCCAGCACATGCACCCGGCCCTCGCGGTCGAGCCCGGCGGCGACGATGCCGCAGCGGTCGGCGCGCCGCGCCGAGGAGGCGGGCGGATCGACCGCCACCACGAGGCGCACCAGCGGCGGCGCCGGCGGATCGCGCCGGCAGCCCTCGATCAGTGCGCGCGTCCACAGCGCGTCGGGGCGGTCCTCGACCAACTCGCCGTCGAGCTCCTGGCGGCCCAGCCGCGTGCCGGCATAGCGGCCGACGATGGCGTCGAGAAAATTCGGTGCGAGATTACGGGCATTGGCCAGCGTCGCGGCCCGCGACAGGGCTGTGCGCGGATCGGCCATCAGGCGGCGCAGCAGGGGGATCGGCCGTGGCGTGGTGGTGACGACCTGGCGCGGCGCCTGGCCGAGTCGCAGGGCGAATTGCAGCATGTCCCAGGCGGCGTCGGGGCGGCGCCATTTGGCGAGCTCGTCGCACCAGGCGGCGCCGAATTGCGGGCCGCGCAGGCTTTCGGGGTCCTCGGCGGAGAACACCTGGCCGACGCTGCCATTGCGCCAGACCAGCCGGCGCAGGCTGGGCGACCAGCTCGGTCGCTCCCAACCGGTGTGGACGGCGAGCAGGCCGCTCACCCCCTCCACCATCACGTCGCGGGCGTCGGCGAGGCTCTCGCCGACC
>JBMOJG010000435.1:0-3637 GCA_049316925.1 Alsobacter sp.
TCCGGGCTTGCCAATGCGGGCGTCGATTTCGGCGCCACCGACTTTCCGGCCGTCGCCCGCGCGATGGGCGGATACGGCGTCCGGGTGGACACCGCGGCTGCGCTGGAGACAGAGGCCCGTGCGGCCTTCGCCCGGCCGGGCTTCACCGTGCTGGCCTGCGCCATCGGGCGCCGTGCCTATGACGGAGCGTTCTGATGAGCCGTCCCGCCAAGCGGCCCCGCGACCAGCGCCTCGACCTGTTTCGCGGGCTGACGATGCTGATTATCTTCATCGCGCATGTACCCGACAACCCCTGGATGTTCTGGATCCCGGCCCGCTTCGGGTTCTCGTCGGGCACCGAGCTGTTCGTGTTCTGCTCGGGCGTGGCGAGCGCGCTGGCGTTCGGCAGCGTGTTCGAGGCGCGCGGCCTGGCGCTGGGCACGGCGCGCATCGCCTTCCGCTGCTGGCAGGTCTACTGGGCGCATATGGGCCTGTTCATGGCCAGCGTCGCGCTGGCTGCCGGGATCGACAGGCTGACGGGCACGACCGAGGCGCTCGCGACCCAGTTCGGCCCGCTGCTGACCGATCCGGCAGGGGCCATGCTGGGCGTGGCGACACTGGGCTGGCTGCCGCCCTATCTCGACATCCTGCCGATGTATCTTGTCATCCTGGCGCTGATCCCGGCGATGATGGCGCTGCGCCGGTTGCATACGGTGCTGCCATTTGTGCTCGCCGCGGTCCTCTATCTCGCCGCCTGGCTCGGCGGGCTACAGCTGCAGGGCGAGCCCTGGCAACAGTTCGCGTGGTTTCTCAATCCGTTCGGCTGGCAGCTGGTGTTCTTCCTGGGCTTCTTCTTTGCCAGCGGTTGGCTGCCGGTGCCGCCACTGCGGCGTCCGGCGCTGGTGTGGACCGCGGTGGCGCTGCTGGTGGCCTGCGTGCCGGTCGCGTTCTGGGGGATCTACGAACAGGTTCCCGCCGTTCAGGCGGTCCGCTCGGTCCTCCTGCCAATCAACGAGAAGGCGGACCTGCACATCCTGCGGGTGCTGCATTTTCTGGTCCTTGCCTATGTGGTGCTGAGCCTTGTCGATCCCTGCCGGATGCGGCTTGATGCGACGCTGCCCGGACGGGTGCTGGTGATGATCGGCCGTCAGTCGCTTGGCACCTTCATGGCCAGCCTGATCGTCGCGCGCCTTGCGGGCGTGACGCTCGACCTTGTCGGCCGCGCCGCCGGTCCGGTGGCACTCGTCAACATCGCCGGCCTGGCCAGTGTGGTGGTGGCGGCGATGATCGTCGGGTGGTTCAAGAGTGCGCCCTGGGCCGCCCCGCGGGTGGCGCGTGTGGAAGGTCCCGAGCCTGTGCGTACGGACAACAAGGACACTCCCAGTGGTCAAACGCAGCGGACCGCCAGCGACGTCACTTTTGCCTAAACTTTTCCAGGCTTAGTCCCCCCTTGGGGACGCCGGGCAGAATCGGGGACGACGGTGAGCGACGATGCGCTGATCGCAAGGCTGCTGAACCGGGAGGAGCGGGCCTTCCGGGAGCTCGTGCGGCAATACAACTCCATGATGCTGGCGTTCGCGCGCAGCTTCGTGCGCGATGCCGGCACCGCCGAGGAGGTGGTGCAGGAGACCTGGCTGGCCGTGCTTGACGGGCTGGAGCGGTTCGAGCGCCGCTCCTCCCTGAAGACCTGGATCTACGCGATCCTGGCCAACAAGGCGCGCACGGCGGCCGTGCGGGCGCGCCGGACCGTGCCGTTCTCCGATCTCGGTACGCTCGACGGCCCGCCCGTCGACGCCGACCGGTTCCGCGCCGATGGCCACTGGGCCGCCGTAATCGAGCCCTGGGACGACATGACGCCGGAGCGGCTGCTGCAGAGCCGCGAAATCTGGGCCCATGCGCGGGCCGCCATCGAGGCGCTGCCGGATGCGCAGCGCGCGGTGCTGATCCTGCGCGACGTCGAGGAACAGGATGGCGTCACCGTCGCGCAGATGCTCGGCATCAGCGAGGGCAACCAGCGCGTACTGCTCCACCGGGCGCGGGCCAAGGTCCGTGATGCCCTGGCGGACACGGCCGGAACCCGCAAGACGACGAAATCATAACAGCATGTGTAACAGATCAGCGACGCCGGCGACATCGCAACGGGGAGACGCATCATGAACTGCAAGGACGTCAGCGCCCGCGCCAGCTCCTATGTCGATGGCGAACTCGGCTTTGTCGAGCGCGCCCAGATGCGCGCCCATCTGTTCATCTGCACGCACTGCCGCCGCTACGTCCGGCAACTTGGTGCGACCATCGCGGTCGTGCGCGGACGGCAGTGGGTTGCACCCGACGAGGACGCGGAGGAGCGCGCCGTCGCGCTGCTGCACAAGCGCCCGCCGAAGGCTGACGGATCATCGCCGTTCAACTGCTCGTGAATGCCGTAACGGTGATGCCTCATCCGGTGACTGATCTGCGTTACTCACGCAGGAGGTCGCCGTCATGCACGACAGGTTCAACGGACAGCATGTCACCGACCAGAGCTCCGCGGTTGCTGCCTTCGAGCGTGCCGTTGCGGCGCTTGCCGCGCACCGGCCGCTCGCCGGAGCCAATCTTGACGAGGCCGTCGGGCTCGCACCGGACTTTGTCGCCGCCCATGCGCTGAAGGGGTTTGCGGCGCTGACGCTGGGTCGCGCCGAGTTGCGGCCCCACGCCGTCGGGGCCGCCCTCGAGGCCCGCGCGGCAGCCGAGCGCGCCGGCCGGCGCACGGCTGCCGAAACGGCGCTGCTCGATGGTCTCGACATCGCAGTCACCGGACGCTTCACGGATGCTGCGGCACGGCTGGAGCGTCAGCTGGAAACCGAGCCGCGCAACTTCCTGCTGCTCAAGCTCGCGCATGCGCTGCGCTTCATGGCAGGCGATCTGGATGGCATGCTGGCGGCCACATCCGCCGTGCTGCCGCACTGGACCGAGGCTGAGCCCGCAGCCGGCTACGTCTATGGCTGCCATGCCTTCGGCCTGGAGGAGGCCGGTCGCTACGCCGAGGCGGAGCGCTACGGCATGCTGGCGCTGGAGCGCGCGCCCGATGACGCCTGGGGCCTGCACGCCATCAGCCACGTCGACGAGATGAAGGGGCGGACCCGCGAGGGGATCGCCAGGCTCGAGGCCAGTCGCGCGCTCTGGTGCCGGTGCAACAACTTCCAGTTCCATCTCGCCTGGCACCTGGCGCTCCTGCACATGGAGGCCGGGGCCCATGATCATGTCCTGGCGCTTTACGACACCGAGATCCGGCCGCAGCCGACCGACGACTACCGGGACGTCGCCAACGCAGCCTCGCTGCTGTGGCGCCTGAGGCTCGCCGGCATCGCGGTCGGTGATCGTTGGGACGAACTGCGCGCGTTGGGCCAGCGTCGGGCCGGCGACACGACGCTGATGTTTGCGAGCCTGCATCATCTGTTTGCCTTGGCGGCTGGCGGCGATGCGCCCGCCATCGATTCGGTGCTGGCGTCCTGGGAGGCCGAAGTGGCACACGGACAGGGCGACCAGGCGCAGGTCGCGGCCTGCGTCGGTCTTGACCTCGCGCGTGTCATCGCCGGCCGTGTGCGGCCGGGAACCGATTATGCAGGGCTGGCGCGCCGCCTGCCGGCGCTGGGCGGCAGCACTGCCCAGCGCGACGTCTTCC
>JBMOJG010000436.1:0-3636 GCA_049316925.1 Alsobacter sp.
GCCGGAGACCCGCTGTCGCTGCCCCGCGGACCGGATCGGTTCCTCGATGCGGCACGCTCCGGCTGGCGGCCGAAGCGCGTTGCCTTCTCGGCGGATCTCGGCATCACCCCGGTCGACCCCGAGGTTGCGGCTATCTGCCGGCGGGCCGCCGAGCGGCTGGCGGGGGAGGGCGTCGCGGTGGAGGACGCCCATCCGGACCTGAGCGAGGCGCATGACACGTTCCAGGTGCTGCGTGCCATGAGCTTTGCGGTCAGCCACGCGTCCAAGCTCGAGATGCACCGCGACGCGCTCAAGCCGGAGGTGGTGTGGAACATCGAAAAGGGTCTGCAGACGCCGATGGCCGACGTGGTGCGGGCCGAAGCGCAACGGTCGGCCATGCTGGGGCGGACGCTGGCCTTCTTCGACGACTTTGACCTCTTGCTGTGCCCGGCGACGATCGTGGCGGCGTTCCCGATCGAACAGCGGGCTCTGGAGCGCTGCAACGGGCACCAGTTCGCCAATTACGTCGAATGGCTGGCGATCGTTTACGCGATCACGCTGACGACGGCGCCGGCGCTGTCCTTGCCGTGCGGCTTCACCGCGGACGGACGGCCCGTCGGCCTGCAGGTTGTCGCGCGGCCGCGCGGCGAGGCCCGGCTGCTGGCGGGTGCGCGGCTGATCGAGCAGATGCTGGGTCTTGGTGCCATCACCCCGATCGACCCGAAGCCGGCCCGCCCGATGGCCTGACCGGCCGAGCGGTCAGCGCCGCGCGATGATGTAGGCGTAGCTTGTCAGCAGTCGCCAGTCGGCGCGGGCGCACAGCGCCGTGAAGGCGTTGTCCAGCGCGTTCAGTCCGGGAATGCGGCGCACATAGTGGTGCCCCCAGAAGGGCAGCACGGTGACTTCGCTGAAGCCGATGTCGCGCAGCACTGGCTCGACGCGGGCCTGGCTGCCGAAGGTGAGGCTGTAGCGGGTGGGAAATTTCGGCTCACCACCCTCGGCATTGCGCTCGGGATAGACCAGACGGAGCATCCGGGTCGACAGCCCCTCGGGCAACATGTGGTTGACGAGGAACGGCCAGGCATAGAGCGTCGGGACGAAAGCGAGGCCGACGCCGCCGGGATTGAGCAGGGCATGGACGTTGCGCCAGGCGGCTGGGCCATCGGCCACATGCTCGAACACCATGCGAGAGAACATCAGGTCGAACCGGAGCCCCGACGCGACCAACGGCGAGACATCGCCGGAAATGTCGAAGCAAGCCGTCTCATAGCCGCCAGGGCCGCGGTCCAGCTCGCTCTGGGCGATGTCGTTGACGATGAGCTCTGCGCCGAGCGGTGCCAGGTCGGCCGGTGTGAACAGCGGATCGCGACCGCCGCCGATCTCGCAGAGCCGGCGCAGGCCGAGGCGGCGGGACAGATCGAGCAGGCTGGGGCGATAGTGCTCCCAGGCCCAGACATGGTTGGTATCGGGATGCCAGTCCCGGACGATGTTGGACATCGTCCCGGCGGTGTTGACGGCGTGACTGGCCAGGCGGGCCGATGGCGGCGACAGGACGGCAGGCGACGACATCGTCCGAACCCCTTGGATTGACCGCGTGACGCTAGGTTCAATCATTTAGGATTAGGTTGACGATCAGTCCGGAGCCGTGATGCCACAAGAGTTCCCGTCACGCCAAGGACCCGGAGGCGCGACGAAGCCACCACACAGCGCCTCCAGCATTCCCGCCACCGCAATGGCGGTGCGATCCGCCCCTTCGGCGGCGACGATCTGCACGCCGCGGGGCAGTCCGCCGGCAGCGCGGAGCACGGGTGCCACGGCGGCCGGCAGATGCGCCAGCGAAGCAGGTGCGGCCCAGTGCAGCAGGTCGAACCAGGGACGCGGCCTGCCGTTGACGATGAGGCTGCGCTCAGCGGCGGCAACCTCGGGATGCAGGACCGGGCCCACAGGTGCGGGCGGCATCAGGATCACGTCATGGCGCTGGAAGAAGGCGTCCCAGGCCCGCTTGATGGTCTGCCGTCGTTGCTGCAGGTCTCGCCATCGGGTGACGTCAAGGCGGGCTGCCCGGGCGCGCAGCGCCGCATGGGAGCGGTCGTCAGCCGGGAACCGGGAGGCGCTGGCCGCGAGGACCCTGCGCTCTTCCTCCGGTAATCCGGCGGCATGCATTGCGTGGAACAGCAGCGCATAGACCTCGAACATGTCGTCGAAGCTGAAACCGGGGCGGGCCTCGTCGTCGATCTGTGCGCCGGCTCCAGCCAGCAGGGCGGCCGCATGAATGACCGCATCCCGGACGCTGGAATCGACCGGGGCGGCCGGGTCGTCGGCCCACAACGCGACGCGCAGGCCCCTTGGCTCCCTGCGACTGGCCGGATCGAGACGCGGGGCGATACCGGCCGGGTCTGGAGGTCCCATGATCACCGACAGGGTGAGACCGAGATCGGTCGCGGAGCGGGCGAGGGGACCGGCCACGGCAAGGTCTGCCTCGACCATGACGCCTGGCGGCGGCGGTATATGCCCGCGCGTCGAGACCAGGCCCCATGTCGGCTTCAGCCCGAATACGCCGCAGGCATGGGCTGGCCAGCGGATCGAGCCGCCGAGATCGGAGCCGAGCTCCAGCGCCGCCATCCCGGTGGCCAGCGCCGCCACCGCCCCGCCGGACGAGCCGCCCGGTGAGGCGGCCGGGTCCCAGGGGCTGAGGGTCCGCCCGAAGACGCTGTTTTCCGTGACCCAGTCGTCCGACAGGGGCGGAACATTGCTCTTGCCGATGATCACCGCGCCGGCCGCGCGCAGGCGGGCGACGGCGGCCGCATCACGCCCGGGCACCCGCTGGGCATAGGCCGCAGTGCCGGCAGTGCTGCGCATGCCGGCAACATCGAACGCATCCTTGATGGTGACCGGCAGGCCTTCGAGCAGACGGGGCGTGCCTTCGGCGCGCCACCGGTCAGACGCGTCGGCCGCAGCCAGCGCGCCCTCGGCATCAACCGTGACGACGGCGTTCAGCGCCGGCCCGAACCGGCTGATCCGCGCCAGCGTCGCGGCCGCCAGCTCGCGGCTGGACAGGTCGCGGCGTGCCAGCGAGGCAAGCAGTGTGGTTGCGGGCTGTAGCAGATCGACCATGCCGGGACGCTGGCACGACGACGGGTAGCGGGCAATGCAGCCACGAAAAAGGGCGCCCCTCGGGGCGCCCTCGATCTGTCAGCATCTGAGCGGAATGATCAAGCGGTCTGCTGGATGGCGGAGAGAACCCAGGCCCGACCGCGCTCGCGGCGGAACGTCCAGAGCTCGGTCGACTGCTGCGGCGCGACGGGGTCGCCCTCGACCACCCGGCCGGTCTTGCGCTCGAACAGGGCGCCGACGAAGGAGAACCGCATGGCGACGGTGGCGTAGTCGACGCTGCTTTCGGACCAGGCCTCGGCCAGGTCACCCTGCAGCAGCTTGACGTCCTTGACGCGGTCATGCTGGCCCTTCGCGGCAAGGCGCGACAGGTCCTCGCCGAAATAGGCCGCCATCTCGGGGGTGCAGTAGCGGCGCATGCCGCCCTCATCCTCGGCGTCCCACGCCCCGTTGATGTCGGCCAGCAACCTTTCAAAGGCTGCGTAGTCCGAGGGACCAATTCCAACCGAATCGTTCGGCTCGGCAGACGCCATCGCGGGAGCAGGC
>JBMOJG010000437.1:0-3630 GCA_049316925.1 Alsobacter sp.
GTCAGCGCCATGCGGGCCGTGCCGATGTTGGAGGAGTGCACGAACACCTCCGGCACTGTCAGGACGCGGTGCGTGCCGTGATAGTCGCCGATCTTGAACCGGCCGTAGCGCAGGGCGTTGCGGGCATCCAGCGTCGAGTTGATGTTGAGCTTGCCGGAATCCAGCGCCATCGCAACCGTCAGCGCCTTGAAGGTCGAGCCCATCTCGAACACGCCGACCGCCATGCGGTTGATGCGGTTGGGGTCGAGCGCGTCGGCCGGGTTGTTGGGGTCGAAATCGGGCAGCGACGCCAGAGCAACCACCTCGCCGGTGGTGACGTCGAGGATCATGCCGGCGCCGGCCTTGGCCTTGTATTTCTCGATCCCCTTGGCGATCTCGTCGCGTAGCGCGTGCTGCACCTTGAGGTCGATCGACAGCTGGATCGGCTTCAGGTCGGTGGACTGGCGCGCGAAGCCCGCCATCGTAAGGTCGGCGAGCCCCTGCCCGTCGATGTATTTCTCGATGCCGGCAATGCCGACATTGTCGAGATTGACCGAGCCGAGCACGTGCGCGGCCGCCGTGCCGTTGGGATAGATCCGCTTGTGCTCGGGCATGAAGCCGACGCCCGGCAGGCCGAGGCGATGCACCTCCTGCTGCTGGCGCGGCGTGATCTCGCGCTTGACCCAGACGAAGCCCTTGCGGGAGCCGAGCTTCTCGCGCAACTCGCGGGCGTTGACGTCGGGCAGCACGGCGGTGATGAGCTCGACCGCCTCATCCTTGTCGATGATGCGGCGCGGCTCGGCGAACACCGACACGGTCTTGATGTCGGTCGCCAGGATGGTGCCGTTTCGGTCGACGATGTCGGGCCGGATGCCCGACACTTCGGCGGCAGCGCGGCGCAGCTGCGTCGGCGGGTCGGGCCGCAGCCCGAGCTGCACCAGGCGCCCGGCAATCAGCGCATAGATGCAGGTGAAACCGGCCGCCACCATGAAGACACGGTGGCCGCTCTTGTCGAGCCGCATCCGGAACAGGTCGCTCAGCGCCGCAGCGATGCGGCGCACCCGTCCCCGGTGCGGGGCCTTGTCGTCCGGCTGGCTGTCGATGGGGTCGCGGGACAGGGTCATGCGTTCCTCACGGCTTCCTGCCGATGCTGCCGGTCGTTGTCGGGGTGCGGGCATCGTTGCGCGACGCTGTCGGCGTGTTCGTCGGCTCACCGAGGCCGAGCGCCTCCAGCTTCTTGCCGATACTGTCGACGGGCACCGGCCGGGCGGTGATCTCCGACCAGCGTGCGATCTGCTGGATCGCGCCGGGCTGCAGGTCCGGCAGATGCCGGTCGGCGAGCGCCTGCACCCGGTCGGGCTTGGCCGAGTACTGCCATTCGGCCCGCAACACGGCGATCGCCTCGCGTTCGCGGGCCGCGCGGTTCTTCAGCTTCGCCACCTGCTCGGCGAGGAAGATGGTGTCGTACTTGATCCGGTAGGCGTAGAGCGCCGAGCCGATCAGTGCCAGGATCGCCACGAGGTGCAGGAACCGGCGCATCTCAGACCTCCCTCGCCCAGGCCGGCGCCGCAGTGCGCTCGGCGGCCCGCAGCTTGGCCGAGCGGGCGCGCGGATTGCCGGCAAGCTCGGCATGGCCGGCCGTCACCGGCCGTCGCGTGATCGTCTGGAACGTGGCGGTGCGGGTCGCCGCTGCCGGCGCATGGCGCGACGGCGCGGCCTCGCGGCCGGAGCGTTCCGTCATGAAGCGCTTCACGATGCGGTCCTCCAGCGAATGGAACGTCACGACGACGAGCCGTCCACCCGGCGACAGCAGCCTCTCGGCCGCCGCCAGCGCCCGTTCCAGCTCGCCGAGTTCGTCATTCACGGCGATGCGCAGCGCCTGGAAGGTCCGCGTCGCCGGGTGGATGCCATCCTGCGACGCCCGCACGACGCTGGAGACGATCGAGGCCAGCCGACCCGTGGTGGTGATGCGCGCCTCGCGCCGTGCCGCCACGATGGCGCGCGCCACGGCGCGCGAGCGGTGTTCCTCGCCATACCGGTAGATCAGGTCGGCCAGCGGTGCCTCGGCCAGCCCGTTGACCAGGTCCTCGGCGCTCTCGCCGGCCTGCTCCATCCGCATGTCGAGCGGCCCATCGAAGCGGAACGAAAAGCCGCGCGCGGCGTCGTCGATCTGCATCGACGACACGCCGATATCGAGCACGAACCCGTCCAGCGGCGCCATGCCGTGGTCTTCGGCAATGGCCTCGACGTCACCGAACCGGCCCTGCGCCAGCACGAGACGTCCACCAGCGTCCACCACCAGCGATGCGCCGCCGGCAATCGCTTCGGGGTCACGGTCGATGGCCAGCACCCGGCAGCCGGGCGCGGCGTCGAGGATGGCACGGGTGTAGCCGCCGGCGCCGAAGGTGCCGTCGCAATAGATGCGTCCGTCGCCGGGGGCGAGCGCGTCGACAACCTCCCGCGCGAGCACGGGAACGTGACGGGCCGGTCCGCCAGCGGCCTCGGGTGTCCGAGCGCCGCGACCCGTCATCGTTCCCGTGCTCCGGGAGCGGGGCCCGGACGCGCAAGCGCGCCGAGCTCCTTCTTGAGATCCCTCACCTTCGCTCTGGCCTCGTCGAGATGACGTTGGAAGGCGGAGGGTTCCCAAACCTGAAACTTGTGCCCGAGGCCCACGAAGGTCACCGCGTCGGTGATCCCCGCATGCGCCTTGAGCGTGTCCGTCAGCCCGACCCGGCCCTCCGGGTCGACCTTCAGGACCTCGCTGATCCCGTACAGCGCCGTCGAGAAGTGGTCCCGCTCGTCCGAGAACGGCGGCAGCGTCGCGATCAGCGCGTCGATCTCCCGCAAGAGCCCGTTGCCACCGGCATCGAGCGCCTGCGCCTCCAGCGAGGGGTGCACGTACAGACCCTCGAACCCGTCCCGCGCCATCACGGCCCGGAAGGAGGCCGGGATCGACACGCGACCCTTGGCGTCCAGTCGGTTCGTGAAGCTGGAGACGAACCGATCCATTCCGCCTGTACCCCGACGCCGCCTCCCGGGAGGCGGTGCTTGGCGACGCCACGACGGCGCCCTCGAACCCCTCCGATCCATGGCAGGCACGGTCCGCCGCACCGGTCAAAACCGGGTCGCCGATCCGTCGTTCATTGGTTTTGGACGGGATGATTTGGGATAACATGGGACAACATGGTCGTCAACGGACGCCGTCCGCCTCGCGGCGCACCTTGTCCTGCGGCGATCATCACACCGCGTTAACGTTAACGAAGCGTTGAGAGGCCCGGACGCTGGTGCGCCAGGCTGTGAGATCACGCCAAATGCGTCGATAAATCGCGGCGTTCAGGCCGTCCGCGGCGTGGCCAGCAGCGTCAGGCCGCCTTCGGGCCGCAGCGTGATCCGCTGTATCGGCATGGGCGGCTGCGCCCCCGCCGGCAGGTCGAGCCGCACGGTCCGCAACAGCGCGGCCAGCACCAGCACCGCCTCCTGCAGGGCAAAGCCCGCGCCGATGCAGATCCGCGGCCCGGCTCCGAACGGCAGATAGGCAAAGCGCGGGATCGATGCCCGGTTCTCCGGCAGGAAGCGCGCCGGGCGAAACGCCTCGGGCGCGTCCCACAGCAGCCTGTGCCGGTGCAGCACCCAGGTCGACACCACCGTCAG
>JBMOJG010000438.1:0-3630 GCA_049316925.1 Alsobacter sp.
AGCGGGCCGGCCCGTCGCCGTCCTCGCGCACATAGCTCATCGACACGGTCTCGCGTATCGACGCGAAGGCTGCAGCCACGCTGTATGTCTTGGTGCCACCGGTGATGTCGAAACAGACATGCGGGTGGCGGGCCATGCCCGACGCGCCGGCAATGATGCGCTCGAAGCCAGCGCCGAGCGCCTCGAGATTGTCGTAAGCGACGGGCTCGGTCAGTGTCACCAGGATCTCGCCACGCCTGGGCGTCTCGTCAAACCCACCGACGCGAGCGGTGCGTCCCGACCGGCGGAGAAGTTGCAGCAGCAGATCGGCAAAGGTCCCGGCCTGCAGGACAGTTGTGGTGGACGGAACGACGACAACGCGTCGCAACCTGCCGCCGTCGAGCTGTCCGGACAGGGTTCGCCATGCTGCCCGCCAAGCAAGACCACACAGCGAAAACGGTTGCTGGCCGGCCGCAAGGATCCTGAAACCGCTGTCCTCGACGTGCTCGGGCTGCCAGGCCGACGCCGGTACGCGGCCGCCGCTGGCCGTTTCGCCGTCATGATCCTCACCCCGCAGGTAGGCGGCGAGCATGGCCACGCGCTGGTCCTCGGCGTCCAGCGGCCGACCGAACGGATAGGACACCGGAAGAACAATCACCTCAGCATGATCGACCGCCGTGACGGTGCCCTCGGCCCGCACCGCGACGCCTTCGAACACCTGCTGGCCAATGGTGGCCAGAAACAGTGACACACCGAGGCACGCAACCGACGCCCCCGCGAACCACAGGACCGTGCTGGAGTTTGCGCCGGCCCAGTCGGACGGTGTGCCCTTGAGGATGTCGGTGGTGAAATTCCCGAGAACCGAGGTCGATACGGCAAGCAAGACCAGCCCGAAGCTGATCTTGAGTTGCAGGCGACTGAACATGAAGAGGCGCATGGAACGATCCCGGACAGGTCATTTTACCATGCCGGGGCTTGCTGTTCCTCTAACGCCACGCAAAGCCAGGCCCGTCGACGGCTCTCAGTCAGTTCTCCGGCGAGAACGTCCCGAAGTGACCGCGACTGAACAGCAGCGGTTCGCCTGGCCCATACTCGTAGGCTTCCACCGCTCCGAGGAAGATCACATGGTCGCCGCCATCAAGTGTTTCGGACTTGCGGCATTGGAACTGGGCGACCGTTCCATCAAGCAGCGGGGCCCCACCAAGCCCCGCGGTCCACCGGATGCTGGAAAACTTGTCCTCGGCCCGGCGGGCAAAATGTCGGCCGAATGCCTCCCGATCCCGCCCAAGCACATTGATCGCAAAATGGCTCGCGTCCCGAAAGGCCGGCAAATTCGGCGAACGAACCGAGAGACACCACAGCACCAGCGCCGGATCGAGCGAGACCGACGTGAACGAATTGATGGTCAGCGCCACCGGCAGCCGATCTGATCCGACGGCCGTAATGACGGTCACACCGGTTGCAAAGCATCCCAGCGCGTTGCGCAGGTCGCGCAGATCGATGGGCTGGGTGGGGCCCAATGGCGGGTTGGCGTCGGTCGGGGCGGCTGCGCGGGTCATGCAAGGCTCTGCGAGTCGGGAGTTAGGAGGGTTGTCAATTGTTGAATGGCCCACGGCTCAAACCGCCGGCTCCTCGCGTGTGCCTGGGCCCGAACAGATCCTCGGGCTTCCGACTGCGCGAGCGTGTCAAAGCGCCTGACGTGATCCGGCATGGTGACCTCGGGAGCATCGCTGCCTCAGTGCAGGCTCGCGAGGATCATTACCGGACATGACGACAGATCTGCCGCGTCCGTCGCCGCGGCCGACCGACGCAGCCCGAACCGGCCTGCTCGAAGCGGCACCTGTGAACAACCCGTCATACGCTGCGGTCGTTCGACCGGATTTCCAACGGCGATTGACGAAAACCGTCTCTGAACATTCCCGCCGGGAACCAGGATTCATCGAGGCCGGTTCAGCGTTCTCCGACGTTGAGATAATCCTATCGAGAGACAATTACTCGGCAGCCGCCGCCATCAGCATCTCGATATCCTCCAGCCCGACAATAGGGCGGCCGAAGCTGCCCGCTGGTCGGATCAGCCGGGCCTGGCCGCCTTCGACCAGGACTTCGGCCGGCGTCGGATGGGACAGGAACCCGACAGGGCTTGCGCTGAACCCGTAGGCGCCCGACTGCAGCACGGCGATCAGGTCGCCAGGGGCGAGATCGGGAAGGCCTGTCTGGCGACCGAGCGTGTCCAGCGGGGTGCACAGGGGGCCAACAAGGCTGGTCTCGCCCCTGGCAGCCTCGCCGACCCGCGTGGCGGCGATGATCGGGTAGTCACGCTTGATGACCTGCCCAAGATTGCCGGAGGCAGCCAGCTGATGGTGCATCCCGCCGTCGGCCACAACGAAACGCTGGCCGCGCGACATCTTCACGCTGCGCACCGCCATCAGGTAGATGCCCGCCGGCCCAGCGAGATAGCGGCCCGGTTCGATGAGCACCTCTGCGCCGGCAAGGCGCGCATCGCCGGCAACCCGTTGGCGAAGCGCCGGCACGCCCTGCGCGAGAGCCGCAAGTTCAAGGGCCTGATCGCCGGCATGATAGGGAATGCCCAATCCGCCGCCGAGATCGATGCGATGCAGCGGCGCGCCGATGTGGTCCGCCAGCCGGCATGCAAGGTCGAGCCCATAGGACCACTGCTGGAGCAGGACTGCCGGATCGAGGATCTGCGTCCCAGCGAAGAGATGAACGCCCGACAGGGTCAGCGATGTGTGGCAGAGGACAGCGGCGGCCGCCTCCCCCATGATCTCCTCGTCGAAACCGAAGGCGGCCGGCTTGCCGCCCATCCGCATCGCGCCGCCTTGCGCCGCCGCAGCAGGATTGATCCGCAACGCCACCGGCACGGTGCGGCCAATGTCCCGGGCAATTCCCGCCACCATCTCGATCTCATCGAAGGATTCGAGATGGACTTCTGCGATACCGCCCCTGATCGCGAGATCGAGCTCGGCATGCGACTTTCCCGGTCCGGCAAAAAGCATGCGGGCGGGACGGCACCCTGCACGCTTCGCCAGCAGGAACTCGGCCCCCGATGCGATCTCGAGGCCGGCACCCTCGGCAACGAAGACGTTCGCTACCGCCGGATTGGGATTGGCCTTGATCGAGTAGTAGACTGACGCGAAGCCCTCGACAGCCGCTGCGAGGGCGGTGTAGCGCGCGCGCAGGACCGCCGCATCGTAGATGTAGAGCGGGGTGCCGAACAGCTGAGCCAACGTCCGCACGCTGATCCCGCCGACCGCCAGGGCGCCGTCATGGACGCTGAAGTGATCTCTCATAAGGATGTCCGCCAGCGGGGCGGCAGGCGTGACGGACACGGTCATGCACTGCGTTCCGCCACCAGGAGCTTGTAGTCGACCTTGCCGTTGGGGGTCGTCGGCAGGGTCGCGACGATGTCGATGCGGGCCGGGACCATGTGGCCTGGCAGGTCCGCTGCCACGGCCTTCAGCGCGGCATCGGCATCAACCGTCTCATGGACGCCGACTGCGACCGCGCACAGGCGCTGGCCAAGCCATTCATCGGGCAATCCGATGGCCGCCACCTGCCGGAAGGCGCCGGTCTTCATCAGCGCCTCCTCGACCTCCGTCGGGCTGATGCGAAAGCCCGCGGACTTGATCATCG
>JBMOJG010000439.1:0-3628 GCA_049316925.1 Alsobacter sp.
CGTCGGCGCGCTCGCGCGCGCGGAGAGCCACGAAGGCGCCCCGGCAGATGGCATCGTCGCGCTGACCGGCGGCGCCGAACGCATCGGCGACGCCATGGAGCTGCTGGCACGCGGCCGTGGCGGCCGGCTGCTGATCACCGGCGTCAACGAAAAGACCAGCAAGGAGGAGATCGCCAGGCAGCGACCCGACCTGCGGCTGTTCTTCTCCTGCTGCGTCGATCTCGACTATCGCGCCCTGAACACAATCGGCAATGCCGAACAGACCCGCAACTGGGCCCGCGAGCACCGGTTTCGCTCGCTGATCGTCGTGACCTCCAGCTACCACATGCCCCGCACACTGGCGGAAATCAGCCATGCGCTGCCGGATGTGCGCATTGTCGCCCACCCGGTCGTCAGCGAACGGACCGATCTCGACGCCTGGTGGCGCGATCCACCCCTGATCAAGCTTCTGGCCATCGAATACGTGAAATACGTGATGACGCGGGCACGGATCGCCTTCGGCGAGCGGCAGACCGGAACCGAGATGGCGCGCGCTGCAATGCTGCCGGCAGGGCGATGAGGCCGGCAGGCATTCCCCTTCGTGTGTCGCCGCGCTAAAGGAACCGCGGCGCCGGCCTGGCGCCGGTCCGGCGGAATCCCATGTCGCTTGCGCGCGCCCTCCTGCTCAACGTCCTGCTCTACGTCAGCCTCATCTGGCACCTGCTCTGGGCGATCCCGACCCTGGTGCTGCCGCGCCGCTTCGTGATGGCCTATATCCGCGGCTGGGGTCACTACTACATCTGGCTGTGCCGGGTGGTGGGCGGCATCAAGCTGGAGGTCCGCAACCGCGAGCGAATCCCCAAGGGGCCGCTGCTCATTGCAGCCAAGCACCAGTCGATCTGGGAGACCTTCGCGCTCCTGTCGCTGCTCGACGACCCCTGCTTCATCCTCAAGCGCGAACTGGTGTGGATCCCGCTGTTCGGCTGGTACGCCCTGAAGAGCCGGATGCTGCCGGTCAACCGCAAGGGCGGCGGCTCGGTGATGACCCAGCTCAACGCCAAGGCACGCGAGGAGGTGCGGCGCGACGCCGGGCGCCAGATCCTGTTCTTCCCCGAGGGAACCCGTCGCCCCGCAGGCGCCCCGGCAGCCTACCGGCACGGCGTGTCACACATCTACGAGAGCCTCGGCGTCACCTGCGTGCCCATCGCGCTCAACGCCGGCCTGTACTGGCCGCGCCGGAGCCTGATGCTCAACAAGGGCACTGTGCTGGTCGAGGTGCTGGAGCCGATCCCGGCGGGCCTGTCGCGCGATGAGTTCTTTCCGCTCATGCAGGAGCGCATCGAGACGGCGTCGAACCGGCTTCTCGAGGAGGGCATCGCGGAGCTGGGCCCGCAGTCACGCGCCGCAATCGCCGCCCGCAAGGCCGCCACCATGGGCCCGCGCGGCTGACCGGAACCCGGCCTGAAGGTTGACTCTCGCCGGATAATCCCCTATGCGCTGGCGACTTCAGCGACGAGGTTTCGTCTCCGATCCGCCGCCCGGCCCGTGAGGCCGGAGGTCCACGCCCGACAGCGCGATGCGCCCTCGGGCGCCCTTGGCCGTTGGACGCATCCTCGCCGCGATCGGCATTCACCATCGTGGCGGCAGTCGATCCTGCCGTGACGGGCAAAGGCGGTTTACCGATGTTCGAGGGGCTCTCCGACAAGCTCTCCGGCATTCTGGACAAGCTCACGCGCCGCGGCGCGCTGACCGAGGACGACGTGAACGCAGCGCTGCGCGAGGTGCGGCGCGCGCTGATCGAGGCCGACGTGGCGCTCGAGGTGGTGCGCAGCTTCACCGACAAGGTGCGCGGCCGTGCCGTCGGCGCCGAGGTGGTGAAGTCGGTCACGCCCGGCCAGATGGTCGTCAAGATCGTCCATGACACGCTGGTCGAGACGCTGGGGTCGGACGCCGACCCGATCAATCTCGAGGCCGTTCCGCCCGTGGCGATCCTGATGGTCGGCCTGCAGGGCTCCGGCAAGACCACCTCGACCGCAAAGATCGCCCTGCGGCTGGCCGATCGCGCCAAGCGCAAGGTGCTGATGGCGTCGCTCGACACCCGCCGGCCCGCGGCGATGGAGCAGCTCGCCGTCCTCGGCAAGCAGGTTGGCGTCGACACGCTGCCGATCGTGACCGGGCAGTCGGCGGTGCAGATCGCGCGGCGGGCGATGGAGGCTGGGCGGCTCGGCGGCTACGACGTGGTGATGCTGGACACCGCCGGCCGCACCACGGTTGACGAGGCCCTGATGGCCGAGGTGGCGGAGGTCAAGACGCTCACAAGGCCGCACGAGGTTCTGCTCGTCGCCGACGCGCTCACCGGCCAGGACGCCGTCAATACTGCCCGCGCCTTCGATGGCCGTGTCGGCATCACCGGCATCGTGCTGACGCGCGTCGACGGCGACGGTCGCGGCGGCGCGGCGCTGTCGATGCGGGCCGTCACCGGCAAGCCGATCAAGCTCGTCGGCACCGGCGAGAAGATGGACGCGCTCGACGAGTTCCACCCGGCGCGCATCGCCAACCGCATTCTCGGCATGGGCGACATCGTCTCGCTGGTTGAGAAGGCCGCCCAGTCCATCGACCAGGACAAGGCGCTGCGCATCGCCGAGAAGATGCGGAAGGGCAAGTTCGACCTCGACGACCTGCGCGAGCAGCTCGGCCAGGTCGAGAAGCTCGGCGGCATGGGCGGGCTGATGGGCATGATCCCGGGCATCGCCAAGATGAAGGACCAGATCTCCGCCGCCAATCTGGACGGCAAGGTGATCGGCCGGCAGATCGCCATCATCAACTCGATGACGCCCGGCGAACGCCGCAGCCCGGACGTGCTCAAGGCCTCGCGCAAGAAGCGCATCGCCTCAGGCTCGGGCACCCGCGTCGAGGACGTCAACCGGCTGCTCAAGCAGCACCGGCAGATGGCCGACATGATGAAAATGATGGGCCAGGGCGGCAAGCGCGGGCCCGTGGCGGGGCTCGCCAACATGTTCGGGATGGGCGGCGGCATGCCGCAGGTCACCCCGGAAATGATGGAGAAGCTCAAGGACCAAATGCCGCCCGGCACGATGCCGCCGGGCTTCCCGGGCGCCGGCGGCGGCCTTCCCGCCAGCCCGCCACCAGGGCTGGCCGCTCCGAGGGTTCCTGGTCTGCCAGGCCTCGGGGCGAAAGGGCCGGGCCTTCCCGGTCTCGGCAGCCGGCTGCCGGGCCTCGGCGGGTTCAACCCGTTCGGAGGCAAGAAGAAGTAGATCGCCGCGGTCGCGTCAGGCCAACAGCCCGACCACAGCCGCACCAATCCACACGGTCCTCACACACTCACCACCCGAAGGAAGACACCATGTCCCTCAAGATCCGTCTCGCCCGTGGCGGCGCCAAGAAGCGTCCGCACTATTCGATCGTCGTTGCCGACAGCCGCTATCCGCGTGACGGCCGCTTCATCGAGAAGCTCGGCACCTTCGACCCGATGAAGCCCAAGGATTCCGCCGAGCGCGTCGTGTTCGACACCGTCAAGGCCAAGGCCTGGATCGCCAAGGGCGCGCAGCCGACCGATCGCGTCGCCCGCTTCCTCGATGCCGCCGGCGTGATCAAGCGCGAGGCCCGCAGCAACCCCGAGAAGGCCAAG
>JBMOJG010000440.1:0-3628 GCA_049316925.1 Alsobacter sp.
CGCCTGGCTCGGTGTCGCGGCATTTGCAGCCCATCTGGGCTGGCAGGTCGGCAAGGTCAGGCTCGACGACAAGCGCGGGGCATTGCTGTTGTTCAGAGCCAATCGCGACGCCGGCATCCTGCTGTTCGGCGGCCTGTTCGTCGAGGCTGCCGCGAGCAGCCTTTAGGCGTTGTCCTGCCCATCTGACGCGGCCAGGCAGAGTTTATGTCGCTTAACCGCGGTTTCCTGAATGATTAGGAATTCGTCGACGGGCGCCTGCTAAATTGTTGCGAGCATCCACGCGGATGGTGTCCGGGGCCCGGACGCATCGCGTTTTCCGACCGGGCGCACGGGATGCGGCGCTGCGAGCGAAGCCATGACGTCCACCGCCCTCGTCGATGCGCTGATCATCGATCTGCAGCTTGCGCTCGAGACCGGCGTGTCCGCCGATCACATGCCGCTCCTGCGCACCGTGTCGGACACGGTTCCGGACCGGCCGGGTGACACACGGCAGCCGCATGTCGCCGGCTGGGACGCGGTGATCGTGCTGATTTCACGCAATCTCGAATTCCGGTCGCGGGTGACGCTTTCGGAGTGGCTGGCAGATTGCCGCCATGAGCTGCGCGGGGCCTCGAGCGAGCTCGGCGCCGATCCCGCGATCGCCATCGCGGGTCCCGTGCTCGAGCGCAGCCGCTGGCTCGACGACACGGCGATCGCAGAGATCATTGCCCTGCGCGGGTCCGACCATCACATGGCGATCTCCCGGCGCGACGAATTGTCGGAAGCCATCACGGACCGGCTGGTCGACCTGGCGAATGCAGCGGTCGACCGCTCGCTGGCCGGCAATACCGGTGCGCGCCTGTCCGCGGACGGGGCCACGACGCTCGCCGGGCGCAGCGAAGGCGATCCCGACCTGCGTGCCGTGCTGTCGCGACGTTCGGACCTGCCGGCGCAGGCCACGCGGCTGATGGCGGATGATGCCGCCACCCATGCGACCCTGAAGGTCGGGCTCGACACCGGCGTCGATGAGGACGTGATCGACGTGACGGTGCGGCTGGCGCGCCCCGACGACGACCTGCACACCATCGCGGTCCTGTCGGTCGACGACTTCCGCCAGTTGCAGGCCGGCATGACGACACCGGCCAACGGCCAGGTGGACGGCGAGATCATGCGTCACATCGAGGCCGGCCGGATCGCCCGGGCGGTGGTGGTACTGGCCCTGCAGGCGAATGTCAGCCCGACCTTCGTGCGCGATCTTCTGCTGGCTGAGACCATCGAGCCTCTGATCGTGCTCGCCAAGGCCGCGCCCGTCAGCTGGGAGACCCTCGAACACCTGCTGGTGCTGAAGCTGGGCCGCGCGCTGCCGCAGGACATGCGGCACAATGCACTGAGCACCTATGCGGGGCTGGGTTCGGACATTGCCGGGCGGGCCATGCGGACCGCGGCCCTTAGGTACGTGGCGCGACTGTCGACAACGCCCCGCCCGACCCAGTAGGTCCATCCGGACCGGCCGTGCGTCGGGCTGAATGCACGTCGCGACAGGTGCTAGTCGCTGCCTGCAAGCTCGGCCTCGCGCCGGACGACCGGTCGCTCGGGAAGGCAGGCGACCTTGCGGCGCCGCAGGAAAGCGGGGCGTCGGCGCACCATCGTGGCGGAGCGGCGGCGGTAGCGCAGCGGGCCCAGGCGCACATGCCCGATCTGCCCCCACGGCGCGACGATGCCACCGTCAAGGGCCTGGACGAGAAGGGCGAGGCCAAGCGTGGCACCGGCACGGCGCCACAGCGCCACAACCTCCCATTCGCTGAAGGCCGGGCCGAGGACTAGCGGGGTCCGTCCGTCAGCAAAGACAATTTCGAGGATGTAGAAGCCCTCGTCCTGCGCCGGACGCATCAGCACGCCGTCGGCGCCGCGGGTCAGCGGCGCCAGTGCCGGAAGTCCGGCTAGCACGGCGCCGCCCGTGAGGCCGCCGAGACAGACGGCGACGCGCACCGGCGGAGCCGCGGGCCGCCCGAGGCGGCCCGCGTTCCGGTCGGGTTCCTGAAACCCCATGACTGACGTCTCCCAAGACGTGGGCGGCCGGTGTTTTGGGTCCGGTCTCGCCGTCGGGGATCACTATGGCCAAAAGCCGGCGCAAAACACTTAAGCGGAATGGTGAAGTGTCTGTAGAGACGGGCTTAACGGGCGTTTTCCTTGACGGATTGTTCCCTCCGGCAATTGTTCCTACCGCGGTTGCCGTGCTGCGACGCAGCAGCTAGAAGTCACCACTTCGTCCCCGGACCCCACGCCATGGCCGTCGCGCCCACCGACATTTCCAGGCTGGCGCTCGACACCGCGCGCAGCGCGGCTACAGAGGCCGGCCGGATGGCACTCGGCTATTTCCGGCGTGGCGGGCGGACATCGGCCGACATCCAATACAAGGACGGCGGCTCGCCGGTGACCGAGGCAGACCTCGCGGTCGATACCTTTCTGCGCCGCACCCTGACGGCGGTGGCTCCGGAGTTCGGCTGGTTGTCGGAGGAGACCCTCGACGATGCGCGGCGGCTCGACCGGGCCGTCGTGTGGGTGGTCGACCCCATCGACGGCACGCGGGCCTTTGCGCGCGGCGATGCCGACTGGACGGTGGCGATCGGCATCGTCGTACATGGCGTTGCGGTGGCCGGCTTCGTCTTCGCACCCGTCAGCGGCGATTTCTACGAGGCACTGCCGGGTGCACCGTCCCTGCTCAATGGCAGGCCGATCCGCGCCAGCAGCCATACCGGGATTTCCGGCGCGCGGATTGCCGGTCCGGGGCCGATGCTGGATGCCATGCAGGCCGACCGGCTGCCATTCCAGCGCATGCCGCGCATCCATTCCCTCGCCTATCGGTTCGTGCGGGTCGCCGAAGGCGCCATCGATGGCGGGCTGGCGAGCGGCAGCGCCCATGACTGGGACCTCGCCGCCGCGCATGCGATCCTGACCGGCGCCGGCGGCGTGATTTGCACGACGAGCGGGGCAACGCCGGTGTACAATCGTGCTTCGACCAGGCACGAGCCTGTGGTGGCAGCCGGCCCCGGGCTGGCCGCGCCGCTGGCCGACATTCTGGCGAGGGGCGGCACCGCCCGTGCCTCCGGTCACAAGGATGCCATCGCCGGGCTCTAGCCCGGCAGTCCGGGCCCCGTCCCGCCACGCCCCGATCTGTCCGTTCCCGCGCCGCCAACCACGAGATCCGCCATGACCGACACAAAGCCGCAGCTCCTCCACCTCGTCTTCGGCGGTGAGCTCGAGAGCCTTGAAGGCCTCACATTCCGCGATCTGGAGAAGCTCGATATCGTCGGTATCTTCCCCAACTACGCCACCGCACACGCAGCGTGGAAAGGCAAGGCGCAGCAGTCCGTCGACAATGCCCATATGCGCTATTTCGTCGTGCACCTGCATCGGCTGCTGCAACCCGACGCCACGGCCTGAGCATGCTCAAGCGGTTCGGACGGTCCCCGGCCGTCCAGGCGGCGCTGGGGTGGCTGTTCGCCGCCTATCTTCGCCTGGTGCAGCGGACCAATGCGTTCGGCACCGATCCGTCCGATTTGTTCGCGCGGCTCGACGCCGACCTGCCCTTCATCTGCGCGCTCTGGCACGGGCAGCACTTAATGATCCCTCTCGGCAAGCGCCCGCA
>JBMOJG010000441.1:0-3620 GCA_049316925.1 Alsobacter sp.
AGCCAGCCGAGCTCGGTTGTTTCGACCGTCGCGGCTGCGGCCACCCGGGCCACGCCGGGATTGAGCGGCTCGGCCGTGACGTGGAGATGCACGGTCGCCGGATCCGGCTCGCGCGAGGCACGGGCGAAGTCGATGGCCTTTGCGACTTCGATGTCGATGGCGGCATCGATCTGGTCCAGCTCCTGGCCGGACACGATCGCGTAGTCCTCGATGATCCGGCGCCGGAAGGTGTCGACGGGGCAGCGGGCGGCCCATTCGTCGACCTCGGCCTGGGTCCGGTAGGTGCCGGTGAGCGGATCGCCCTCGTGGTGGCCGACGGTCCGGTAGGTCTTGCTCTCGATCAGGGTCGGGCCGCCACCAGCCCGGGCCCGCTCCACGGCGCGGCGGGCCTCGGTCCAGACGGCGACGACGTCGTTCCCGTCGACGCGCACGCCCGGAATCCCATAGGCGGCCGCACGCGTCCAGATCTCGGGGTTGCGGGTGACGCTCTTCAGCGATGTCGCCGTGGCGTAGAGATTGTTCTCGCAGACGAACACCGCAGGCGCGTTGCGGGCCCCGGCGAAATTCAGCGCCTCGTGGAAGGCAGCGTGGTTGGACGCACCGTCGCCGAAGAACGCCACGGCGACGCCCTTGGTGTTGCGGAACCTTGCGCTGATGGCGGCACCGACGGCAGACGGGATGCCGCCGCCGACGAGGCCATTGGTGCCGAACAGGCCGGTGGCGGGGTCATACAGATGCATCGTCCCGCCGCGGCCGCCGCAGCAGCCATCGGCCTTGCCGTAGAGTTCGGCCATCAGGATCCTGGGATCCATCCCCTTGGCGAGCGCATGGCCATGGCCGCGATGGGTCGAGGTGATCCAGTCGGTCGGCTCCAGATGGCTGCAGATGCCGACGGCCGTGGCCTCCTGGCCGATGTAGAGGTGCAAGAATCCGGGCGTCTCGCCCTTGCGGCAGGCAACCTGCGCGGCGAGCTCGAACTTGCGCAGCAGCACCATCTGCCGGTAGAGCGCGACCATCGCGGGAGCATCGAGGCCGCGCGGCAGCGGCATCCGATTGGACTCCGGCTTGGACCGTCCGCTGACTGACGACGCTTTGGAGCGCAGCCCGACCGTCCTGACCCGCGCTGCCATGTCAGAAATCCCTTGCAAAGCCAACCGTCCAGCCACCGTCGATGGGCAGGACATGGCCGGTGATGTAGGTGTTGGTCGGCGCACACAGGAACAGCGCGCCTCGCGCGATCTCCTCCGGCTCGGCCGGCCGTCCGAGCGGGATGTGACTCATCAGGCGCGAATGCAAGTCGAGGTCCTCGCTGCGCGCGTCCCGGATCCAGCTGCGCCAGCCCTCCGTGGCGGTCGATCCCGGCGCGATGCCGTTGACGAGGATCCCATCGGCCGCCAGCTCGATCGCCATGGCGCGGGTGAGATTGACCACTCCGGCCTTGGCCGCCACATAGGCGCTCTGCAGCCGCATCGGCACGAGACCGAGCACCGAGGCGATGTTGCAGATCCGACCAAACCCCTGCGCCTTCATGTAAGGCACGGTGGCGCGGCTCATCAGGAACACGCCGGTAAGGTCGACCGCCAGCATGGCGTCCCAGGTTTCGACGGGAAACGCGTCGACGGTGCGGCGGTCGCCGGCCTTCACGCCGATCCCGGCATTGTTGACCAGGATGTCGAGCCGTCCGCCCAGCGCCGCGACGGCCTCGGCCGTCACGCGCGGAATCGCGTCCCGATCGGTCACATCCAGCTCGGCAGCAAAATGCCCCCCGTCGACAGCAGGAGCCATGGCGGCGGCTGCATGCGCCCCAGCGCCATCACGATCGGTGAACGCCACGCGGGCGCCGGCAGCCGCGAGCGCCTGCGCGATCGCCAGCCCGATTCCCTGCGAGGCGCCCGTGACGAGCGCCGAGCGCCCGTCGAGGTCGAGGCGCATCCGTATCCTCCAGGGGGGCGGCATCCTGAGCACTGACCGGCGCTGGGCATCCCCTCAGTTGTTATAACAATTCGGCACGAGCCTGCTGTCAATCTCCGCCTTCGCCGGTTCGGAACCGCGTCGCGAAGCGGACCTCGCTGGCGAGCGACCGGCTGAAAGCCAGTTCGAACGGCACCCCGTCCCGATCATGGTGGAGCAGGCGCTGCACCAGGATCGCCGATCCCGGCGGGCAGCCCAGTTCACGGCAGTCGACGGCGCTGGCAACGGCGGCCGAAACGGTGACGTGCAGGTCGGCGACGCGCAGGCCCAGGGACCGCTCGACAGCCCTGAACACGATGACGTCGCCGAAGTCGGCCCGAGACAGCCGGCTGCCCACGGCCGGGGGAAAATAGACGATCGATCGCGCATAAGGCCGGCCGTTGCGCAGCATGACGCTGCGCAGCACGTGGCAGGCAACGCCGGGGGCCAGCCCGAACGCGGCCCGCGCCTCCGAGGAGGCTTCGCGCCTCCAGGAGCGGACATCAAGGCTGGCATCGCCGACCCAGTCGATGATGTCTCCGACGTGCTGGATCATCGCCTCGCGCCGCGGCACGCCCGACGCCGCAACGACCGTCGCCCGCCGGCCACGGCCGGTACGCAAATAGCCGTGTTCCTGCAGCAGCCGCAGGGCATGCCGGATCGTGATCCGGCTGACGCCGAAGTGCTGCGACAGCGCGTCCTCGCTGTCGAGTGCCGTTCCGACGGGCCAGGCACCGCCGCGGATCGCGTCACGCATCGCGCCGAAGACCCGCTGGTACTGCGGAAGGATCCGGCTGCCCGGCAGTGGGTCCGAATTCAGGTCCTGATGATCCAGTGATTCAGCCACGATTCCGTCCCCGAGCGGTGGCGCGGACGTCCCCGGTTTGCAATCGCCTCTGTCTGGAAGAAACTCCGTCGCAGGTCAATCAGACAGTCCCATCAGGGAGACTGCAGCATGAGGGAGACCGCGCCATGCCCTGGTCCTGGACGCAGCGTGCCACCATGGCGGCTTTCGCCTGCGTGCTGGGCGGCCAGATCGCCGTCGCCCAGCAGCTCACCTGCATGCCGAACACGGACACGGCAGTCGCCGGCGTCCCCGACGGCGCCATGCTGGTCCTGGTGATCGGTCCGGGGCCAGCCGAGCTGCATGGGTGCGTGGGGGGTGACTGCCAGCCTGTCAGCGCGGCGCTGACAGCCGTGGTGAGCGACGACGAGGTGGTCCTCACCGACGACATCATGGGCCTCACCCTGCGGATCCGTCGCGATGGCATGCCGCTGGCCATGGTGGTGGAGACCGGCGAGGGGGCGGCCCGGCACAGTTTCAAGACACTCTGTACACCGGGCTGAGCCACCATCGCGGAAGGGCCCCTTCGGCTCCCTTCAGGGTCGGTGCTTTGCAAACCCAGCCTTACACGCAGGCCCAGGATGAACGGCCTTCGTGGCCTCGACAGCTAGAACCACTCCCAGAGGTCCTTGCGGCCGACCAAATCGCTGGACGCGACATCGGACACAAGCCGGCCACTCTTCATGATGAGCGCGCGCTCGACGACTTTCAGCGTTCGTGGGACATTCTGTTCGACGATCATCAGGGCGATGCCCTGCTTTCGGGTCATCCCTCCTTGGCCTGCGCCAGCGCTCCGCGCGAGATGAACGGCATTGCCAGCGCTGAT